>NZ_JBIVLI010000014.1:0-271366 GCF_044751205.1 Streptomyces sp. NPDC088732 | reverse complement strand
CGACAACACCAAGCCCGAATCAGCCACTACAAACGACGCGGTCACACACCACCCGAAGCTGCCCACCCGTCACGACAAAGACCGTTGCAGTACTACCCCGCGGCCTCGACGGGGCTGCTCTCGTAGGCGGAGCGGGCCGTGCTGAGCAGATCGCGCCAGGACGTGACGGCCGGGCGGCGGCGCAGGAGGGCGCGGCGCTCGCGCTCGGTCATGCCGCCCCAGATGCCGAATTCGATCTTGTTGTCCAGCGCGTCGGCGAGGCACTCGGTCCGGACCGGGCAGCCGGCGCACAGGGCCTTGGCCCTGTTCTGCGCGGAACCCTGGACGAACAGCTCGTCCGGGTCGGACACGCGGCAAACGGCCTGGGCGCCCCAGTTCTCCACCCACGCCCGCACTGCCACATCAAGCTTCATCCGTGCCTCTCTTCCGCTCAATCCCCGCGGTTGACGTCGCCGTCTGATACGGGTTCCCGGGCGGAAGCGTTCAACTCCGGTCACGAGAGGCCAATTTATTTCAGCAATTGTCGGGGTCGGAGTGTGACATGACGGCACATCACGCAGCGGAACGCCCCCGCGAAGCGCCCGGCCCCGGCCGCACGGGCGGTCGGGGCCGGGCGCGCGCGGGCGCCGGTCATCCGGCCGAGGGGGCGAAGTCCGTGGACAGGGCCACCTCGCGCCAGGTGTCGATGTCGCGCGCGACCTCGGCGAGCTTGTTCTCGACGTCGGCGACGCTGGCCTTGCCCAGCGGCACACGGGTTGGCATCCGCTCCGCACCGGCGATGGTGATGATGGCAGCCGCCGCCTTCACCGGGTCGCCGTCCTGGGCGTGGTTGCTGTCGTCGGCCCAGGCGCGCATGCCGCCCGAGCTCTCCTCGTAGTCGCCGATGACCCGCTCGGTGCGGTGCAGCGAGGAGGAGTCGAGGAAGTCGGTGCGGAACGGGCCCGGCTCGACGGAGGTCGCCTGGATGCCCAGCGGGGCGAGCTCCAGTCGCAGGGCCTCGGTGACGGCCTCGACGGAGAACTTGGTCGCGCAGTACAGGCCCCAGCCCGCCCAGCCCACGAACCCGCCGACCGAGCTCAGGTTGATGATGCGTCCGGCGCGCCGCGCCCGCATGACCGGCAGCACGGCACGGGTCACCGTCAGCAGGCCGAAGACGTTGGTGTCGAAGACCGCCCGCGCCTCGGCGTCGCTGGTCTCCTCCACCGCGCCCAGCAGGCCGCGGCCCGCATTGTTGACCAGGACGTCGATGCCGCCGAACCGCTCGACGGCCGCGTCGACGGCGGCCTTCGCCTGCCCTTCGTCGTTGACGTCCAGCGGCACGGTCAGCAGGCGGTCGCCGTGCCCGGCCAGGGCGTCCCGCGGGGGGCGCGGATCGCGGGCCGTGGCCACGACGTTGTCGCCCCGGTCGAGGGCCTGCCGCGCGATCTCCAGACCGAAACCGCGGGACGTGCCGGTGATGAACCACGTGGTCATGTGAAGTGCTCCTCTGGGTACGGGGATCGGCCGGTTCACCGATCCGCACCCAGCGTGCGGCGGCCGCCGACGGGGGGCCAGAGACGCTTCGACCGTAGGAGACGCCTGCCTGGGACCGGCGTTACCAGGCAGCCGGGGAGCGTGCGCCGGGGCCGCGGGCGTGCGTCAGCGCCGCGCGGCCGCCGGGGCCGAGGACCACGTGGCCAGGAAGCGCAGCGCCTCGGCGGACGGCGTGTCCGGCTGCGCGGTGTAGACGAAGACCGTCCGGTCGGGCTCGTCCCCCAGTACAAGGCTCTGGAAGTCGAGCGTCATCGCGCCCGCGACCGGGTGCCGGAAGCTCTTGGTGCCCACCGCCCGCGTGCGCACCCGGTGGTCCGACCACCAGCGGCGGAAGTCGCGATCGGCGGCGGACAGCTCCGCGACGAGTGCGAGCAGCCGCGGGTCCCCGGGGTCGTGGGCCGTGCCCATGCGCAGATATCCCACGCACTCGCGCGCCACGTGCCGCCAGTCCGCGTACAGCTCACGGTACGAGGGGTCCAGGAACGCCAGCCGCACGAGATTGCGCTCGTCCTCCGGGAGGGCGCCGAAATCGGTCCCCAGGAGAGCCGCGCCGAGCGCGTTCCACGCCAGTACGTCCAGCCGGGGCCCCAGGAGCAGCGCGGGGAAGGCCCAGCCGTCGAGCAGGGTCCGGGTCTGCGGCCGCACGGCGGACGCGGCAGGCTGCGGCGCCGGCGCGTGGGACGCCGCGCCCGCCTCGGCGACCCGCAGCAGGTAGTCCCGCTCGTCGGGGCGCAGCCGCAGTGCCCGCGCGAGCGACTCCAGCACCGTCGTCGACACGTTGGCCGTGCGGCCCTGCTCCAGGCGCACCACGTAGTCGACGCTGACGTTCGCCAGTTGTGCCAGCTCCTCGCGCCGCAGTCCCGGCACCCTGCGGTGCCGCCCGTCGTCGGGCAGACCCGCCTCGACGGGGTGCACCCGCGCGCGGCAGGCCCGCAGGAAGTCACCCAGGGTCGGGTTCGAGGCATTGCGCTGACTCATACCTCGATTATCGGCGCTCGGCCGCGCTGCCGGAACGGGCCGCCGGGCAGGCCGGCCCGGCGGCCCGGTCTCAGAAGGCCGCGTCCGCGAGCCGGGCGACCTGGTCCGGATCGGGCGACCAGCAGTAGAGCATCACCTCGTCGGCGCCGAGGGCGGCGAACGCGGCGACGGCCTCGCGGACCGCCCGCTCCGTGGTCAGCAGGCCGGCGGCGATCCCGGCGGCGTGGCCCGTGAACGCGTAGTAGGCGCCGATGCCCGCGCGCGCCTCCTCGACCACGGCCTCCGTGCCGAGCGCGACATTGACCTGGGCCAGCAGGCGCGGGCCGCCCACCCGGCCCTGGGCCGCCCAGGCGCGCTCCACGTCCCGAAAGAGCCGGTCCATCGACCGCGGGGGCAGCCCGGCGCTGATGAAGCCGTCACCCCAGCGGGCGACGCGCTCGGTCACGGCGGCGGCGAAGCCGCCGAAGAGCACTTCGGGACCACCGGGTGTGGCCGGCGCGGGGCCGATCGGCCCGATGCCCTTGCCGTGGTCCTCGCCCGCCCAGGTGCGGCGCAGCGCCGCCATCTACGCGTCGAGCCGGCGTCCGCGGCGCTGCGGGTCGGCACCGGCGGCGAGGTAGTCGTCCTCGCGGCCGCCGACCCCGATGCCCAGGGTGAACCGGCCGCCGGAGAGTCGGTCCAGCGTGGCCGTCTGCTTGGCCAGGAGCCCGGTGGTGTGCAGCGGCGCGATGAGGACCTCGGTCTGGAGCCGGATCCGGGTCGTCGCGCCGGCCAGCAGGGCGAGGGCGACCAGCGGTTCGGGATTGCCGTACACCAGGCGGTCCAGCAGGCCGAGCGTGGTGAAAGGACCCGCGTCGGCGCGCCGCTCCCAGGACAGCAGTCGGGAGGGGTCGTCGACGGGGAGGCCGAGGCCGATCTTCATGGTGCGGTTCTCCTTCGGGAGGGCAGGTGTCACCACTGCCGCCCCTCCGAGGCCCCGCACCCGTGGCGCGTTCGTGCTCCCGCCCTGCGGCGTCGTTCCAGGGAGCATGCTGTGTGAAGTGCCCTCACCGTATCCGGGCGTGCCCGGGCCGGCCAACGGGATTTCCCCCTGGCCGGCCGGCATGGCACCGTCAGGAACGGGCCTCCTTCCAGGGGGCGCTGGTCTCGAAGTAGGTGTCGTAGAGCTCCTGGACGTCCAGCAGGGACTCCGGCGGCACCTTGCCGTAGGCGATGCGCTCCAAGTGGCGGAAGTACTCGAAGCGTTCGACACCCGGGGTGATCACGATGAGGATGTCGGCGCTGTGGCCGGGGGCGGCGGCGAAGGCGTGGGCGAGGCCGGGCGGGACGATCACGAGGTCGCCGCGCTCGGCGGTCACGACCTGTTCGCCTGACAGGAGTTGGGCGGTGCCGTCGAGCAGGTAGAAGAGCTCGGCGGAGTTGGCGTGGTGGTGCGGATTGGCCCCGTTGGCGCCGTCGGTGAGCGTGACGCGCTGGGTGGACAGCGCCCCGCCGGTGGCACTGCTGTCGGCCAACAGCCGGATGGTCGTGGGGGCGTGGCCGATGACCTCGGCATCGGCGGTGCGGACGACCACGGACTCGGTGAAGCCGGGAACGATCAAAGACACGGCCGGATCCTTTCGGCGCAGGTCGGTGGGACGACGGTCAGACGGCGAAGAGCAGGGCGGCGCTGATCAGTACGACCACGGCGGTCGCGAAGTGGATCCCGAACGCGACGGCCTTGGTGCCGCCGTTGCGGAGCACTATCAAGGTGTCACCGAGCGGCAGCAGGGCGACGACCAGCATGTACCACGCCTCGGCCTCGGCGCCCACGAAGGCCAGAAGTGCCAGGCCGAGCAGGCCGTAGGCGCCGTCGCGCAGGCCCTTGACGGTCAGGTAGGCGCCGCCGGCTGCCTCGGCCGGGACGCCGTAGCCGGCGGCCGCCGCGCGCGGGGCGAAGAGGAAGCGGCCCCCGATGAAGAGGACGAACAGGTTGAGCACGACGGCGAGCGAGTAGGCGACGGTGCTGAGCATGTTTCCCCCTGCGTGGGCTAGCGTTGCTAGGAACAAGAATGACGCTAGCAGAGCGTCGACATGAAATCTAGCGCTGCTAGAATCGAGGCCATGACCATCCGGACGCGCCGGGAGCGCGAACGTGCCGAGCGGGAAGCGCTGATCATCACGGCGGCCCGCGAACTCGCCGAGGACGAGGGCTGGGACGCGGTGACGACCCGGCGGCTCGCCGAGCGCGTCGAGTACAGCCAGCCGGTTCTGTACAGCCACTTCAAGGGCAAGGACGCCATCATGGCGGCGGTCGCGGTGGAGGGATTCGCCGACCTGGCCGAGGAGTTGCGCGCGGCCCGCGTCGCGGCGCCCGGGGCCCGCGGCGCGCTCGCCGGTGTGAGCGCGGCCTACACCGGCTTCGCCGAGCGGCGCCCGGCCCTGTACGACGCGATGTTCGGCCGGGCCGTGGACCTGCCGTTCGCCACGCCGCAGGCTCCGGCGGCCCTCCATGCCTGCTTCGGCGAACTCGCCGAGGCCGTCCGCCCGCATGCCGGACAGGACGATCCGGGCCTGCTGACGGAGACGTTCTGGGCCGCGCTGCACGGCCTGGTGACCCTCACCCGGGGCGGGCGCCTCCCCCGCGAAGGGCACGCCGACCGCCTCGCGCTCCTGCTGGCCCGGTTCACGAACTGACCGCCCCCCGTGCGCAACCGGCCGCTCCCCCGAAGGCGTCCTGCGCGGTGGGGAGCCGTGTGGGGGGCCGCATGCAGTTCATCGAGGTGACCGAGCTGGCGGGGGTGCGTTCCGCGGTCGTCCGCTTCCGCAGGCGCGGCAGTGGGCTGTCCTTCGTGCTCTTCCCGATGGTGCACCTGGGGGAACGTTCCTTCTACGACCAGGTCACCGCCCGCCTGCGCACCCTGTGCGACCTGGTGATCGCCGAGGGCATCAGGGGCGAGTCGCCCACCACGGAGGCGCTCACGCAGTCCTACCGGCGGCTGGACGGCGTCGAACGGCTCGGCCTGGTCGTGCAGGACATCGACTACGACGCGCTGGGCGTGCCGGTGGTGTGCCCGGACATGACCGGCGAGGAGTTCGAGAGCAGGTGGCGGCACGTCCCGTTCAGGGAGCGGGCCGCGGTGGCCGCCCTGGTGCCCGTCTACGCGGCGGGGATGCGGCTGCTCGGCACGCGGCGGTTCATGGCCCGGCACCTGCGCACCGAGGACCTGCTCACCGACGCCGAGGAGGCCGCCGCCGACGTCATGACGGGGATGGAGGACGTGATCCTGCACCGGCGGGACCGCCTCCTGCTGGACGCGGTGAAGGAGTTCCACCGCGCCCATGGCGGCCGCAAGGAACCGTTCACGGTCGGCATCGTCTACGGCGCCGAGCACATGCGGGCGGTGGCCCCGGCACTGGCCGACCTCGGCTACCGCACGGCCGAGTCCGAGTGGCTGACGGTGTTCGCCCTCGACCCGCCGCGCCGCCGGCCCTGACCGCCGGTCCGCCGACGCCCCGCGGCTCACGCGTCGCGTTCCCGGGCGATCAGCTCGGCCGCGCGTTCCCCGATCATCACGGACGGGGCGTACGTGTTGGCGTGCGTGATCGCGGGCATGACGGACGCGTCGGCGACGCGCAGCCCCGTGGTGCCGTGCACGCGCAGATCGGGTCCGACGACCGACTGCTCGCCGTCGCCGGCACGGCAGGTGCTCGCGGGGTGGTTGATGGAGACCGTGGACTCCTGGGCGGACCGCAGCAGTGACGCGTCGTCCGTCCTGGTGGGGAACGACGCGGGACCGATGAGCGCCCGCATGATGGGGCTCGCGCACATCTCCAGGGTCCTGCGCAGCCCTTCCACGACCACCTCGCGCTCCGCCGCCGCGGCGTAGTAGCGCGGGTCGACGAGCGGGGCGGCCGCCGGGTCCGCGGAGGCGAGCCGCACCGTGCCCCGGCTCCGCGGCGCCACGAGCGTGACCAGGCAGGAGAAGCCCGGTGTGCTGATGCCCAGCAGGTCCATGAGCATCGGGGTCAGCTCGATGTCCGGGGCCTGCGCGCCGTCCGCGTGCCGCGCCGGCGCGATGCGGGCCGGACCGTCGACCTCCCCCCGCTGTCGTCGGCGCCGCCCTTCCGCGCGCCGGACGACGAGTCTCCTTCGCTGGCGCTCCGGACGAGCCCTGCGCGGGCAGTAGTGGATCGCCGGTTCGACGTCCGGCCCGGACCGGCTCCTGGGAGCGCGGCCGGGCCTGGACGAACGGCCGGAGGTCGTCCACGTCGCCCAGGACCGGCCGGCGAGACTGCACCTCGTGGCCAGTGGCTGCGGGCTGACCACCCTGCCCTCTGCGGCGGGCCCCAGGAGCGCCAGCGCCTGCTGCCGGAACGGCTCCCGCGGCCGCCGGCCGAACCCGCGGCCCTGGACCCCGGAGCGCTGCCGGAACCGTGAAGCCGGCTACACGGGCTCCGGCGCGCTCTGCTTCTCGTCGAACGTCATCTCCGGCGGCGGGGTGCGGAACCCCCGGGTCAGCCACGCCAGGTACACCACCCCGAGGAACAGCCAGATCGCGCCGAGGGTCAGTGCCTTGCCGTCGAGGTGGAACAGCAGCCACAGGTCGATCAGCGCGCCGGCGGCGGGCACGACGGCCCAGGCGAAGGGGCTGGGGGCCTGCCCGGCGCGGCGCTTGCGCAGGTACGTCGCGATCACGCTGAGGTTGACGAAAGTGAAGGCGGTGAACGCCCCGAAGTTGATGAAGGACGTCGAGGTGGCCACGTCCAGGCGGAGCGCGACGAGCCCGACGGCACCCGTGAGCAGGACGTTGAACGCGGGCGTGAGGTAGCGGGGGTGGACGTAGCCGAAGAGCTTGCGCGGCAGGACGTTGTCGCGGCCCATCGCGAACAGCAGGCGGGAGGTGCTGGCCTGGGCGGCGACACCCGAGGCGAACTGGGCGACGACGAGTCCGGCGAGGAAGACCGAGGAGAAGAGGTCGCCGCCAATGGTCCTGGCGATCTCGAAGGCCGCCGAACTGGGGTCGTCGAAGTGGCTGCCGGGGTGGGCGAGTTGGGTGGTGTACGCCAGGGCGATGAAGATGCCGCCGCCGATGAGCGCGGTCAGCATGATGGCGCGCGGCATCGTCCTGCGGGGCTCGATCGTCTCCTCGGTGAGCGTGGTGACGGCGTCGAAACCGAGGAAGGAGTACGCCGCGACGGCCGCACCGCCGGAGATGCCGGCCAGGGTGGTGGCGCCGTTGTGGAAGGGGGTGGTGCTGAACAGGCCGCCCGCGCCGCCTGTGTGGAAGACGTGGCGCAGCGAGAGCAGCGCGAAGATGACGATGACGAGGATCTGAAAGGCCATCAGCAGGGAGTTCGCGCGGTCGGCCGCCTTGATGCCGAGCAGGTTGAGCAGGGTCGTGACGGCGATGAAGGCGATGATCCACACCCACATCGGCACCCCCGGCCACTGCGCCTGGAGGTAGGCGCCGCCGATCAGCCAGATGACCATGGGCAGGAAGAAGTAGTCCAGCAGGGTCGCCCAGCCGACGAGGAATCCGGCCCGCCCGTCGATGGAGCGCCGGACATAGGTGTAGGCGGAGCCGGCGACGGGGTGCTCCGCGGCCATCTTGCCGTAGCTGTAGGCGGTGAACAGCATGGCGACCAGCGCGAGCGCGTACGCGGTGGGCACCGCGCCGCCGGTCTTGTCGGCGACGACGCCGAAGGTGCCCAGCACGATCAGCGGCGTCATGTAGGCCAGGCCGAAGGAGACGACGGCTCTGAGCGTGAGGGTGCGGGCCAGCGCGGGCGCGGCTTGCTGGGTCATGGGTGGGCTCCGGGGGGTCAGCCGCGGCGGGCGGGAGGCCAGCTGCGCGGGTCTATGCGGCCGTCGTAGAGGGGGAGTTCGATGGGCCGGTCGGTGTCGGAGAACTGCGACCACATGCGGTTGAGCCCGGCGGTGCCGTAGGTGCGCACGCGCGTCACCTCGTCCAGGTCGAGCACATCGGTGAGGACGGCCGCGGCGCTGTCGGGCGTCCCGGTGCGGACCCGGCCCTCGGGGTCGACGACGAGGCTGCGGCCGGTGCCGACGGGGCCGGCGGTGTTGACGCTCGCGACGAAGACCTGGTTGGTGATCGCGGTGGCGCGGGCGAGGACGAGTTCCTGGTCGCGGTCGGACGTCGTGGTCATCACGGGATTGACGATCATCTCGGCGCCCATCCACGCCAGATGGCGGGCGACTTCGGGGAACCAGGCGTCGTAGCAGATGGAGAAGCCCACCCGGCCGGCCTCGGGGATGTCGAAGACCACGAACCGGTCGCCCGGGGTGTAGGGCTCGCGGGGCCGCCAGGGGAAGATCTTGCGGTACTGCGCCACGAGCCGCCCCTCCGGGGAGAAGGCGAGCGCAGTGTTGAACAGCTCGCCCTCCGGGCCGCGTTCGCAGATGCTGCCGGGCAGCAGCCACACGCCGAGGTCACCGGCGAGCTCGCCCAGCTCCCGCACCAGCCGGCCGTCCAGCGGCTCCGCGGCATCCCGCAACTGCCGCTCGCTCTCCGCCCCGCCGCCGTCCACCCCGAACAGGTGCAGTTCGGGGAAGACGAGCAACCGGGTCTGCGGGAAGCGCTCCAGCAGGGCGCCCGCCTCCGCCGCGAAGCCGGGGACGGGTGCCCCGGCGGGACGGGGCGGGGCCTGGGAAAGAGCCACGGGCAGTGGTCGGGACATGGGCTCACCTGCTTCTTCCGAGTGCAGTGGAAATTAGAGCATTCTGATCAGATAAACAAGAGTGCTCAAGGTGAGATGTTTTCCGGTACTACAGTCGGTCCCATGCCCGACACGGAGAACGACACGGCGAACGCCGCGGCGCGCGGCGCACAGGGCGACGGCGGCGCCGGACCGGCGCTCAGCACGCCCGCCCTCAGCGGCATCCGCCGGCTGTCCGCCCTGGACACCGTGCGGGCCCGGATAGCGATGGCCGTCGACCTCGGCCTGCTCGCGCCCGGTGAACGGCTGCCGCCCACCGCGGAGATCGCCGCCGCCCTGGACGTGGGTGAGATCACGGTCCGCCGCGCCCTGGTGGCCCTGTGCGACGACGGACTGCTGGAGCGCCGCCGCGGCCGCAACGGCGGCACCCTGGTCGCCGAGCACCCCGCCAGGGACGCGGTCGGCGCGGTCGGCACCTACCGCTCCGACACCGCCGCCGTCCGCCGGCTGATCGACCACCGGCTCGTCCTGGAGTGCGGCATCGCCCACCTCGCCGCCGGCCGCGCCGGCGAACCCGCGCTCCGCGAACTCGACGCCCTGGTCGACCGGATGGACCGTGCCACCGGCTGGGCGGAGTTCCACAGCTGCGACGAGCGCTTCCACCTCGCGGTGGCCGCCGCGACGGGCGTTGCCGCCGCCGTCGACCCGTACGCGGCCGTCGTCCGCGACCTCTACCGCTACTACCTGCCGTACCCGATGGCCGCCCTGCGTGCCTCCAACGAGGAGCACCGCGCACTGGTCCGCGCACTGCGCAAGGGCGACGCCGCCGCGGCGGCCGAGGTCGCCCGGCACCATGTGGAGTCCCTCCACCGGACCATGTTCATCGGCCTCGCACAGGCCGGAGACCCGGTCGCCGGGCCCTGAACGGCCGGCGTCAGCCCGCGGTGCCGTGCACGAAGCACCACCGCCACGTCTCACCCGGCTGGAACGAGCGGATCACCGGGTGCCCGGAGGCCGCGTAGTGCGCGCTGGCGTGCTTGCCGGGCGAGCTGTCGCAGCAGCCCACCCGTCCGCAGGCCAGGCACAGCCGCAGATGCACCCAGTCACGCCGGCCGTGCGCCAGGCATTCGGCGCAGCCGTCCGCCGGCGGCAGGGGCGCGATGTCCGCCGGCGCCTCGTCGAGTTCGGCACAGTCCATGCTTGCCACCCGCGTCTCACCAGGTCGACGGCCCGCCCCGGGCCCGGGGCCGGTGGCTTTCCAGGCTACGCGCACCCGCCCTGGCCCGCGGGGCGGGCGGCGTCCCGGGCGACCTCGACCACCACCCGGCCCGGGACACCACCCGCGCCCGGGCCCGGCGGCACGCGGCCCGCGGTGTCCATCACCGCGTCCGCTCCCCCGGACACCGGCGCCCTGACGCGAACGGCCCGTCCGGGGCCGCGGGATGGCCGCTTTGACAAGCATGCATACCCTGAAGGTATGGATCGACTGGAGACCCGTGAGCTGGTCTACTTCGTCGCCGTCGCCGAGGAGCTGCATTTCGGCCGTGCCGCCGAGCGGCTGGGCATCGCACAGCCGCCGCTGTCGCGCGCCATCGGCAGGCTGGAGCGGCGGGTCGGGGTGCGGCTGCTGGAACGCAGCAGCCGCCGCGTCGAGCTGACGGAAGCGGGCGCGGTGTTCCTGGAGGAGAGCCGCAGGTCGCTGGACGGCCTCGACGCACTGGTGCGCCGCACGCGGCGGGCCGCCGCACCGGCCCGCCTGGTGCTCGCGGTGCGGCCCGGCACCGCGTCGGGGCTGCTCGGTGAACTGGTGCGCGGCGGCGAGGGGCCGGCGGTCGACCTGGTCTTCACCCACAACCAGCCCGCCGCGCTGCGGGACGGCAGCGCTGACGTCGCCGTGCTGTGCGCCGGCACCGACGACCTGACCGGGCTGCGGACCGCCGACCTCACCGAGGAGGAGCCGGTCGCCCTGCTCCCGGCCGGGCACGCCCTCGCGGCGCGCGCGTTCGTGACCACGGCCGATCTGCGGCACGAGGCGGCCTACCAGGGCGAGTGCCCGGCCGCCACGCTGGACGAGATCGTCGACCGCGTGGCGCTCGGCCGCCTCGTCGCCGTGGTGGGCTCGACCGCCGCCGGACGGATCGGGCCGTCGGCCGTGGCCGTCCCGGTGGCGGACCTGGCGCCGACGCGGGTCGTCCTGGCCTGGCCCGAGCGGGTCTCCCGCCCCGACGTCGCCGACTTCGTCCGCGGTGCCCGGGCCGCCGCCGCGGCTCAGGACGTGATGCGCCCGAGGAAACCGCGCATGTAGCCGGCGATCGTGTCGAGCTGGCTCTCCAGGGCGAAGTGCCCTGCGTCGAGCAGGTGGACCTCGGCGTCGGGGAGGTCGCGGAGGAACGCGCGGGCGCCGTCCGGGCCGAAGATCTCGTCGCCCGCGCCCCACACGGCCAGCAGCGGGACCTGGCTGCTGCGGAAGTACTCCTGGACGGCCGGGTACATCTCCGCGTTCCGGGGGTAGTCCCGGAACAGCCGCAGCTGGATCTCGTCGTTGCCGGGCCGGTTCAGCAGCGCCAGGTCGTGCAGCCAGGTGTCGGGGCTGACCAGGCTCGGCTCCGGGACGCCGTTGAGGTACTGCCAGCGGGTGCCCTCCTCGCTCAGCGCGAACCGCGCCCCCTTCTCGTTCTCGGGGTTCGGATCGGCGGCGAAGGCCCAGACCGTCTTCCAGAACTCCTCGACGAAGCCCTCGGTGTACGCGTTGCCGTTCTGGCTGACGATGCCGGTGATCCGGGCGGGGGCGCGCAGCGCGAGGCGCCAGCCGATCGGGGCGCCGTAGTCCTGGACGTACAGGGCGAAGCGCTCGACGCCGAGGTGTTCCAGGAGCCCCTGCGTGATGTCGGCGAGGGCGTCGAAGGTGTACGGGAACTCGTCCGGGGACGGCATGGCGGACTGGCCGAAGCCGATGTGGTCGGGCGCGATGACCCGGTACCGGTCGGCGAGCAGCGGGATCAGGTTGCGGAACATGTGCGAGCTGGTCGGGAAGCCGTGCAGCAGCACGATCACGGGGGCCTCGCGCGGTCCGGCCTCCCGGTAGAAGACCTCCTGCCCGGCGACGGTGACGGTGAGATGACGTACGGGAACCATGATCTGACCTCCGAAGACTCTCTGTGCGGTTAGCTCCAGCCAAGCCCATGCACACTAACCTGTCAATTCGATTGATGGGGTTAGGAGTGTTTGCGTCTGGCCTTGACCCGCCCCGGTGCTTTCCAACCTGGATGACGCCTTAAGCTGGTGAGACCTCCCCGCACCGGGGGGGGACGGAAGGGAGACCGGAATGGCCGACAGCGAGTTCCTGCTCGCCCTCCTCAACAGCCGGCCGGTCGTGCACGGCGAGCAGCAGGACGCCCTGGCCGGGGACGACGCCGGTACGGCCTGGCTCCGCGACCGCGGCGGCACGGGGACCCCGGCGGAGCTCACCGCGGTGCGACGGGCCCGGCACCTGCTCGACGAGGTCGTACGCGGCGAGAGCACCGCCCAGGTCCTCGCCGAGGTACTGCGCGGCGTGCACCAGGTGCCCGCGTTCGGCACCGGCGCCCTCGACTGGGAACTCGTCGTCCCCGACGACGCCCGCCTCGCGGTGCACAGCGTCCTGGCCTGGGACGAACTGCGCCGCACCGCCCCCGGGCGCCTGCGGGCGTGCGCCAACCCGGAGTGCCGGCTCTTCCTCGTCGACCGCAGCCGCGCGAACCAGGCCCGCTGGTGCTCCATGGCCACCTGCGGCAACCGCATGAAGGCCCGCCGCCACTACGCCCGCGGCCGCGCCACGTAGGCCGCGCCGCCCAACACCGGGCCCCCCGCGACCTGTTGACCCTGGGCCGCACGCCCCGTGGCATGATGCCGCGATGGACGCTCAGCGGCGGACCCCGCCCTCGACCACGGCAGGCGACCGCGCCTCCCTCGTCGGTTTCCTCGACCACCAGCGCGAGACCCTCGCGATGAAGTGCGCCGGACTGACCGGCGACCAGCTCCGCGAGAAGGCCGTCCCACCCTCCGGGCTCTCCCTTCTCGGACTGGTGAGGCACGCCGTCGAGGTGGAACGCACCTGGTTCCGGCTCGTGTGGGGCAAGGCGGAGATCGGGCCGTACTGGGGGCCGGCGAGGAACGGCGCGCACGCCGAGTTCGATGTCGAATCCGCCGACCCCGACGAGGCGTTGGCGGCCTGGCACCGGGAGTGCGCGCACTCCCGCGCCGTCGTGGACGCCGCCGCGTCCCTGGACGAGGCCGTTCGATGGCGCGACGAGACGTTCAGCCTGCGCTACATCGTGACGCACATGATCGAGGAGTACGCGCGCCACAACGGCCACGCCGACCTGCTGAGGGAGCGCCTCGACGGCAGCACGGGCGAGTGAGCCCGCGGCCCCGCTCGGGGCGCGGCGGCTCCCGGACGCCGGGGCGTCCGGGGTCACCCGGTGAGCGGGCCGTCCCACAGCTCGTAGGTCGAGGAGTGCGGCCACCACGGCTTCCGGTTGAGGTAGGTGATCGTCAGCGTCGTGTAGCGCCGCAGATGCGGATCGCCGGGCCAGGCCACGTTGCCGGAGAGCCGCACCGTGACCGCGAACGTGTGGAAGGTCCCGGCGGCGCAGTACGGATCGCAGTCGTTGACCTCCTCGTACCCCGAGCCGACGGCCGAGTCGCGGTCCCAGCTCGTCCAGTAAAGGCCGCCGAGGCGGTCGTTGCCGTCTCCGCAGGCGAGCAGGACGTCGCCCGGGATGACCCGTGGCTGGCCGAAGCAGTTGACGAGGACGGTGGCGTACGTCGCCGCGCCGGGGGTGTTCCGCGGGCCGGCGGCGGATGCCTGCGTGGGCGCGAGTGCCATCGCGGTGGTGAGACCGGTGGCGGCGGCCGTGAACGCGAGGGTGCGGAGGAGTGGCATGGCGTTCTGCCTTCCTGGCCGCTGCCTGGTGCGGTAGCAGTCGGGTGCGAAGGTCGGCGACGGGTCCCGCCGCCGGTGGTGCGTTCGCGAGGGGGCGTGACGGGTGTGACGGCCCCCTCGGGCGGCAGTCGTACCACTGCGAACTCACGGTCCTACAGGGGGCGGCGGCTCGCAACCCGGCTCCGCCACACCCCCGTCGGCACCCTGATGACCTGCCGTTTCCCGGGCTTTGGCCCTCCCTCAGATCCCGGCCGAACCCGGTCGCGCACCGCGCACCCGCGGTCACCCGCCGTCATCGGCGGGACGCGCCCCGCACCCCGTGCTCCGCGAGCGGACCCACCGTCAGACCCGCCGCACGGCACCCGGCAACGAGTTCCGGCAGGGCGGCGAGCGCGGCCCGCCAGCTGCCGGGGGCCGAGGCGCGGTCGGAGTCGTGGAGGAGCACGGTGCCTCCCGGACCGAGGCCGGCACGTACCGTCCTCAGCACCGGGTTCAGGCCCGCCCGCGCGGCGGCGGCGCGCACCGCGCACCCGCGGTCACCCGCCGTCATCGGCGGGACGCGCCCCGCACCCCGTGCTCCGCGAGCGGACCCACCGTCAGACCCGCCGCACGGCACCCGGCGACGAGTTCCGGCAGGGCGGCGAGCGCGGCCCGCCAGCTGCCGGGGGCCGAGGCGCGGTCGGAGTCGTGGAGGAGCACGGTGCCTCCCGGGCCGAGGCCGGCGCGTACCGTCCGCAGCACGGACTCCGCGGTGGCCTCGGCCGTCCAGTCGCGGCCCCACGCCGTCCACAGCACCGGGGTCAGGCCCGCCGGCGCGGCGGCGGCGAGCCGGCCTCCGGTGAGGATGCCGTACGGGGGCCGGTACCAGCGCGGCACGATGCCGGTGGTGTCGCGGACCGCCGCCGCGGAGCGCAGCAGCGCGGCGCGGTCCCGTCCCGGGGCGGGCAGCCAGGGACGGGTGTGCGTCCAGCCGTGGACGGCGAGTTCGTGGCCTCGGCGCACGGTCTCGCGGGCGACCGCGGGATGCCGCAGCACGCTCGCGCCGAGGACGAAGAAGGTGGCCCGGACCGACAGTTCGTCGAGCGCGTCGAGGAAGCGCGGTGTGGAGCGCGGGTCGGGGCCGTCGTCGAAGGTGAGGGCGACATGGTCGGCGCGGCCGAGTCCGGCCAGCGCCGGGAAGGCCCGGCGGCGCAGCCCGGGCAGCCAGGTCGCGGCCGGGACGATGTGCGTGGCCGCGAGCAGCAGCGCGGCCGCGCCGGCCCGGCCGGCCGCCGCGCTAGTCACGGCGCGCCGTCCGCGCCGGGGCCGGCGTGCGTTCGCGCTCGGGCGTGTCCCAGCCGCCTGCGAGCGCGGGCGACCGGGAGAGCCCGACCACCCCGGCCGCCATGAGCGCGGCCCCCACGATCTCCGGGACGAGGTGGGCCCCCAGCGCTATCCGCTCCTCGAACAGCACCCACCCCAGGGCGACGCTCAGCAGCGCGTCCCCGAGGGTGAGGGCGGGCTGCGAGGCGGCGAGGGTGCCCGCCCGCAGGGTGGCCTGGAGCATGACCAGGCTGAGCAGGCCGACCGCTGCGGCGGCGTACAGCTGCCAGGCGGTGACCAGCGCGCCGAGGCCGTCCGGGATGCGTCCGGTGACGTCCTTGATCAAGGCCGCGGTGCAGGCGAAGCCGGTCGCCGTGGCGCAGCCGAGCACGACGGCCCGGGCCGCCGCCCCGCGCAGCGCGCGCCCGGCGAGCCACAGGACGGCAGCCAGCACGGCCAGCGGCGGGCCGGCGCGCAGCCAGGCGCCCGTGACGGCCGTGGGCTGCCCCTCGGAGGGCGCTGCGGCGGCCAGGAACACGGCGAGCCCGGCGGCCAGCGCGAGGAACCAGAGCCAGGTACGGCCGTCCGGGCGGTGGGAGAAGACGACGCTGCCCGCCATCAGGGTGAACAGCAGCTCGGTCGCCATCAGCGGCTGGACGACGGAGAGCCGGCCCACCGCGAGCGCGGTCGCCTGGAGCACACCGGACAGGGCGAGCGCGGCCATCCCGGCCGCCCACAGGGGGCGTCCGACCAGCCGCAGCACGGGCCGCACGATCCCGGGCCCGCCCCGCCTTCCGCCGCCGCGGCCGGGCGCGCCGTCCCGCCGCTGCTCGTCCTGCTGCAGGTTGGCCTTGCGCTGGAGCACCGAGGCCGCGCCGTTCGCGCAGGCCGCCAGCAGGGCCAGCACGATCGTCAGGACGTGCGCGTCCACGGTCTCATCCGTACTTGCCGGCCATCCGGCGGTAGACCCCGGGCAGCAGGCCGCGCACCATCACCGGCACGCGCAGCCAGCCGGGCACGTACACCTCGGCGCGGCCCCGGCGCACCGCGTCGCTCACCGCGGCCGCGACGCGCTCGGCGGGCACCGGCCGGGGCCGGGACCGCTTGTAGGCCACGCCCCGGTGGGCGAAGAAGGGCGTGTCCACCACGCCCGGGATCACGTGGGTGACCCGTACCCCGCTGCCCGCGAGTTCGTACCGCAGCGACTCCGCGAAGGTGCCGAGGGCCGACTTGGCCGCCGAGTAGACCGCCTCCTCGCGCACGCCGACGGTCCCGGCGAAGGAGCCGATCATCACGATGTGCCCGCTGCGCCGCGCCAGCATGCCGGGCAGCGCGCGCCGGACGAGTTCCATGGCGGCCAGCACGTCCACGTGGAAGACCCGCTCGACCGCGTTCTGCGGCATCGACACGAACGGCCCGGCCCAGCCGATGCCGGCGCCGACCACGAGGAGGTCCATGTGGCCGGTGGCGAGCAGGGCGTCGCGCACCAGCCGCTCGGGGCTCCCGGGGTCCTCCAGGTCGGCCCGCAGGGCGGTGGCCGCGGTGCGCTCCGCGACGGCACCGAGCCGTTCCCGGTCGCGGCCGCTGACCAGCAGGCGCCATCCGTCGGCCGCGAGGCGGTCGGCGACGGCGGCGCCGATGCCCGACGACGCCCCGGTCACCAGCGCGACGGGGGCCGGCGCGCCGGGCGGCACCGGCCTGCCGGACAGAGCGCGTTCGGCGCTGATCGCTTTGGACGGGTGAGTGGTCATGGGCGTCGCTTTCTGTCGCTGCCGCGGACGCGGGGCAGATGGCGCTCCGTTTCCCCGGAACGTGTCCCTCCGGTCTCAGTAAAGCGCCCGAACGCCACCCCGGCTCTGCGAGCTTCACCGCCGGAGCGGTGTTTGCCGCGGCGGCACTTCGGATACTCCGATACATCGACGAAATCCGCAGTTCCGCGGAGGTGATCCGGTGACCGGTGCCGACATGCCGCACCGACCCCATGAGGAACCCGCGCGCCCCCGGGTCCTCGTGATCAGCGCGTCCATGGGCGCGGGCCACGACGCGGTCGCCCGCGAACTCGGCGCGCGGCTCGCGGACCGCGGCGCGCACACGGTCCGGACCGACGTCCTCGACCTGCTGCCGGCACACACGGGCGCGGCCCTGCGCTCCTTCTACCGCGCCTCGATCCTGCACCTGCCGCTGCTCTACGCGGGGATCCACACCGCCTTCCTGCGGTCCGGAACGGGGCAGCTGCCGGGCCCGGGCGGGCTGGCGGCGCTCGCGGAGGGGCGCCTGTCGGAGGTGGTCGGGCGCGAGCGGCCGGACCTCGTCGTCCCTGTCTTCCACCTCGCGGCGCAGCTCACGGGCGGGATGCGGGCGAAGGGCTCGCTGCGTGTGCCCAGCGCGGTGGTCGTGACGGACTTCGACGTCCACCGGCAGTGGCTGCACCCCGGCAACGACCTCTACTGCTGCCTGACCGGGGACGCCGCGCGCACCGTGCGGAAGGCCACCGGACGGCCCGCCGCGGCGACCGGCGCCCTGGTGGCGTCCCGTTTCCTGGCCCCGGCCCCCGGTGCGGAGCGGTGGCGGCGCACCTTCGCGTCCCGGGCGCCCGGGCGGCCGGTCGTGCTGCTGGCGGCGGGCGCCTGGGGCGCGGGCACCCAGCTGGCCGGCACCGCCCGGCTGCTGGCGGGGGCCGGCTACCTGCCGGTGGCGATGTGCGGGGGCAACGCGCGGCTGCGGGCCCGCCTCGCGCGGGTCGCGGGCACCGTCGCGCTCGGCTGGGAGGACGACGTCCCGGGCCTGATGGCCGCGGCAGACGCCCTGGTGGACAACGCGGCCGGGCAGACGGCGCTGGAGGCCCTGGCGATGGGGCTGCCGGTGATCGGCCACCGGCCCATCCCGGGCCACGGCAAGGCGGGGGTGCGGCGGATGGCCGCACTCGGGCTGACCCGCTGGGCTCCCGACCCCTGGTCGCTCGTCGACGCCCTGGACCGGGTCGCCGATCCCGGCGGCCCCCGTGTCCGCGGTGCCGCGGCGGCGGAGCTGTTCGCCAGGGACACCACCGACCTGCTGTTCTCCGTTTGTTCACGTGTTCCGGCGACACTCAGTGGGGCCGAGTAGCTGCGCCCGGAGCCTCGTCCTCCGTAGCATCAGCGCATGGCCACCCTCTGGGAACTCATGAACGACTGCATTCCCAACGATCACGCACGGCAAGTGACCTCGCGGTACTACCTCGACGAGGCCATGACCGCCAAGGACGCACCCGACCGGGTCGTGGATCTCGGCTGCGGTCGGGGCACCTCGGCCGGGGTGTTCCGCAAGCACGACCCGAAGGTGCGGTGGGTGGGCGTCGACATCAGCGGCTCGCCCGAGGCGCAGCAGCGCGCGGCGAGCCGGGACCCGATCGTCTACTACGACGGCATCCGGCTGCCCTTCCGCTCGGGCACGATCCCGCTGGTCTACTCGCACCAGGTCTTCGAGCACGTCTCGCACCCGCGCGAACTGCTCGCGGAGATCGGCCGGGTGATGGAGCCGGGCGGCGTGTTCATCGGCAGCACCTCGCAGTTCGAGCCCTACCACTCCTTCAGCCTGTGGAACTACACGCCGTACGGCTTCCGCGTCCTGGTCGAGGAGGCCGGGCTCGCCCTGGAGGAGATCCGGCCGTCGCTGGACGGGGTCGCGCTGATCATGCGGGCGTACCACGGCCGGCCGCCGGAGTACTCGCGGTACTTCCAGGAGGCGTCGCCGCTCAACTCGGAGATCGACGCCTGGGGGAAGACGACGAAGCGCCGCACCGCCCTGGTGAACCTGCGCAAGCTCACCTACTGCGGGCAGTTCGCCTTCCGCGTGCGCAAGCCCGAGGTCACGGCCGCCGGCTGAACCGCGACCACCACCGCGGTCGGGGCCCGGGCGCCGGGAGACGGAGTCCGAGCCCCACCGCGTACGCGACGAGGCTGTCCTCGGGACCGTTGACGAAGCGCTTCATCACCCGCTGGACCGGCCACACGACCGAGCCGTCCGGCAACCGGAGCGCGACGTTCACCTCGCCCCGCGGATCGTCGTCGTCGGCCTCCCACGTGCCTCCGGCGGCGCGGCGGACGGTCTCGCCGACGTAGGCCCCCAGGGCGAAGAGGACCGCTCCAAGGCGCTCCGCGAGCGGGCCGCCCGCGACGGCGCTGCCCCCGTCGCTGTTCGCGGTCATGAACCGCTCGACCTCGATCAGGCTCGCCGGCGTGAAGTCGGCGCGGTAGCCGTCACCGCGCAGGGCCCGCGCCACCCATGCGGCCTGCACCGGCAGGTCCACTAGGAGCGGGGTGTCCGGCCCGGTGCCGGAGTCGTCCGTGGTCTTCCCCATGAGGCCTCCCCCTCCGCGGTACTCAGGGTCCGCACCGTATCCGCCGCCACCGACAGCGCGGCCCTGCCGGTCGGCCGCCGCCGATGTCACATTCCGGCGCGGCTGTCCCGTCGTATCCGTGTGGGACCTTCCGCGGCCGGATGCCGCGGACCCCGATCAGGGGTGACACGGGAAGGGCGAGGACATGCGCATCGCGGTGGCAGGCGGGACCGGCTGGGTCGGCCGGAAGGTCGTGGAGGCCGTCCGGGCGGCGGGGGACGTGCCCGTGGTGCTGGCACGCTCGACAGGCGTCGACCTCACCACGGGGGCGGGGCTGGACGCGGCACTGGACGGCTGCGCGACGGTGATCGACGTCAGCAACGTGGTGACCACCGGCAGGCGGAAGTCGGTGGCCTTCTTCGACGCCGCCACGACCCGCCTGCTGACCGCGGGCGCCCGCGCCGGGGTCGCCCACCACATCGCGCTGTCGATCGTCGGCTGCGACCGGGTCGGGCTCGGCTACTACATGGGCAAGCGGCGCCAGGAGGAACTGGTCCGGTCCGCGGCCGTGCCGCACACGGTCCTGCGGGCCACGCAGTTCCACGAGTTCGCCGCCCAGATGCTGGTGCGCCGGGGCCCGGTGGTGGCGGCGCCGCGGATGCGCAGTCAGCCGATCGCCGCACGCGAGGTCGCCGACGCGCTCGTGACGCTGGCCGGCGCCGCCCCCGCTGGCCTGGCGCCCGACCTCGCGGGACCGGAAGTGCTGGAGATGGACGACATGGTGCGCCGGCTGGCGAGGGCCCGCGGCGACCGCCGGCTCCTCGTCCCCGTCCGGCTGCCGGGGGCCGCGGGCCGGGCGCTCACCGGAGGGGCGCTGCTGCCCGCGGCGGACGGCCCCCGGGGACGGCAGACCTTCACGGACTGGCTGACCACACCGGACGCCCGGGCGGAGGGCCGGTGAACAGCCGGGCGGCGGAGCTGTCGGTGGCGTACAACGCGGCCCGGCCGCGGCTGGTGCGGGTCGCGTACGCGGTGCTCGGCAGCCGGGCCGAGGCCGAGGACGCGGTCTCCGACTGCTGGCTGCGGCTGGTCGCGGCCGACGCCCGCACCCGCGTGGAGGACGTGGAGGCCTGGTCGACCGTGGCGGTGGCCCGCGTCGCGTTGGACGTGCTGCGTTCCGCGCGGGTCCGGCGCGAGCTGTACCTCGGGCCGTGGCTGCCCGAACCCCTGGTCGAGGCGGGGCCGTTCGAGGGGGACCCGGCCGACCGGGTCACCCTCGACGACACCATCAGCTACGCGCTGATGGTCGTGCTGGAGTCGCTGAGCCCGGCGGAACGGACGGCCTGGGTGCTGCACGACGTGTTCGGCATGCCGTTCACGGAGGTCGCGCGGACCGTGGGCCGGACCCCGGCAGCGGTGCGCCAACTGGCCGTCCGCGCCCGCCGGCACGTCGGCGAGCGGGCGCCGCGCGCGGAGGTGGGGGCCGCCGAGCACGCGGCCGTGGTGACGCGGTTCCTGGACGCGGCCGTCGGGGGCGACCTCGGCGGCCTGCTCCGGGCCCTCGACCCGGACGTCGTCCTGACCACCGACGGCGGCGGCCAGGTGTCGGCGGCGCTGCGCCCGGTGCACGGGGCGGACCGGGTGGCCCGGTTCCTGCAGGGTGTGGCGGCGAAGACGCAGCCGCACGAGCGGATCGGGGTCATCGCCGTCAACGGCGCGCTGGGGATCGGGGTGTTCGACGGTGAACAGCTCACCACGGTCGTGTCGTTCACGGTGGCCGAGGGGCGCGTCGTCCGCGTCGACGTCGTCCGCGCCCCGGACAAGCTGCCGCCCGTGTGCCCCTCCTGACCGGGGGCGGCCTGCGGCTTCGACGAACGGAGAGACCCCCATGACGCTCACGCTGCGCCGCGCCCTGCTGGCGCTGCTCGCCTTCGCCGGCGGGTACACCGGGATCTGGGCCTGTGCCGCCCCGCGGCACTGGTACGCGAACTTCCCCGGCTTCGGGCGCCATTGGCTGCCGCCCCTCGGACCGTACAACCAGCACTTGATCGTGGACGCGGGCGCCATGTTCGTCGCGCTGACCGCGATCGCCCTGCTCGCCCTCGCCCGCGCGCGCGACGACGGGACGGTCCGCACCACCGCCACCGCGTGGCTGGTGTTCAATGTGCTGCACACCGTCTTCCACATGACGCACCTGCACATGTACGGCACGCTCGACAAGGCCCTCAACGCCGCCGGCCTCACCGCCGTGCTGGTCGCGTCCCTGGCCCTGCTGCTGCCGGTGCCCCGCGGCGCCGTACCCGCCCGGCCGCGGACGGGAACAGGGCCCACAGCGGCCGACCGCACCGGCTGACCCCGCGACCGCGCGGATGCCGGGTCACCACGCGGGAACACGGCCCGGCACCGCACCTTCGGGCCCACGGTTCGCTCACCGTGCACGGCACGCTCGGCAGGCCCTCAACGCCGCCTGCTCGTCCGTGTCCCCCGCCTTGCCGCTGCCCGTACCCCGCACCCCTGCGCCCGCCCGGCCGGAAGCCGGGACGAGGCCCGCGGCGGCGGACCGCGCGGGTGCCGGGTCACGACGGGGGACCACGGCCCGGCACCCGCTTCTTCGAGCCTCACCGGCACGCCGCGATTCATGCGTCGCCCCGTGTCATTCCGGGCGCACGGCGCCTTCCGGGACCCCCGCTTGCCTCCTGGGCGCGGGTTCGACATAAGGTAAGGCTCGCCTAATGATTCACAGGCGCACCACAGCTACAGGAGCCTCCACATGTCTCTTCGGCACCGCGGTACCGCCGCAGTCGCCCTGGCCGTCGCCGCCGCACTGTCCCTCGCGGCGTGCGGCAGCGATTCCTCCTCGAACGGGAAGGAGGGCAGCGCCGCCGCGTCCGCGACGGCCGGTTCGGGGTCGAAGGACTCGAAGTCGGTCGCGCAGGGCGGTCAGGACTTCGCCGACGCCGCCGAGAAGACGGCCGCGCTCGGCACCGACGCCAAGCCCGGCCAGTGGCCGCGCACGATCAAGCACGCGATGGGCA
Source organism: Streptomyces sp. NPDC088732 (assembly GCF_044751205.1). Lineage (NCBI taxonomy): Bacteria > Bacillati > Actinomycetota > Actinomycetes > Kitasatosporales > Streptomycetaceae > Streptomyces > Streptomyces sp. NPDC088732. The sequence goes on along the minus strand of NZ_JBIVLI010000014.1, from coordinate 248,616 downwards.
GCACCGAGCTCACCGCGCAGCCCAAGCGCGTGGTCGTGCTCGACGTGGGCGAGCTCGATAACGTTGTCTCCCTCGGGATCAAGCCGGTCGGCCTCGCCCCCACGGAGGGTTCGCCGGAGCTGCCGTCGTACCTGAAGAAGGACGCGGGCACGCCGAAGAACATCGGCACCATCAACAGCCTCAACCTGGAGGCCATCGCCGCGCTCAAGCCGGACCTGATCCTGGGCAGCCAGCTGCGTGCCGCCGCCTCGTACGACGAGCTGTCGAAGATCGCGCCGACCGTCTTCTCGATCCGGCCGGGCTTCACCTGGAAGCAGAACTACCTCCTCAACGCCGCCGCGCTCGACAAGACCGCGCAGGCGCAGGCGAACCTCGCCGCGTACGAGAAGCGCGCCAAGGACTTCGGCGCCCGGCTCGGCGCGCACAAGCCGACCGTCTCGATGGTCCGCTACATGCCCGAGGGCAAGATCCGGCTGTACGCGAACGACTCCTTCATCGGCACGATCCTCAAGGACGTCGGCATCCCGCGCCCGAAGAACCAGGACATCGAGGACCTGGCGGCCGAGATCAGCGCCGAGAACATCGACCAGGCGGACGCCGACTGGATCTTCACCGGTGTCTACGGCGACCCGAAGGCCACCGACAAGTCCAAGGCCCAGGGCAACCCGCTGTGGAAGAACCTCAAGGCGGTCAAGGACGGCCACGCCTTCGACGTGGCCGACGAGACCTGGTACCTGGGGCTCGGCGTGACCGCCGCCAACGCGGTGCTGGACGACCTCCAGACGCACCTGACGGCCTGACGGTCTGCCGGTCTGCCGGTCCGACGAAGAGAGAGTGAGCGCGGCGCATGTCGCCACCCACCCGCCGCCGTGCCGCCTGGCTGCTGGCCGGCGTGCTGATGCTGCTGACCGCCGTCCTGCTGAGCCTCGCCGTGGGCAGCCGCCAGATCGCCCCGGGCGAGGTGGTCCAGGCCCTGGTGCACGGCGGCACGAGCAACGACGCCCAGGTGGTGCGGTCGTTGCGGCTGCCCCGCACGGTCATCGGGGTCCTGGCGGGCGCCGCGCTCGCCCTCGCCGGGACGGTCATGCAGGGCATCACCCGCAACCCGATCGCCGAGCCGGGCATCCTGGGCGTCAGCCAGGGCGCGTCGGTGGGTGTGGTGTGCGCGATCGCCTTCTGCGGGGTGCACACCCTGAACGGCTATGTGTGGTTCGCGTTCACGGGCGCCGCGCTGGCGGCGGTGGGGGTGTACGCCGTCGCCAGCGGGGGGCGCGGTGGCGCCTCACCGGTCAAACTCGCCCTCGCCGGTGCCGCGATGAACGCCTTCCTCGCCTCCCTGGTCTCCGGGATCGTCACGACGAACGCCCGGGCCCTGGACGAGTTCCGCTTCTGGCAGGTGGGCTCCATCAGCGGGCGCGGCAGCGAGATCATCGGCCAGATCTGGCCGTTCCTGCTGGCCGGCGTGGTGCTGGTGGCGGCCATGGCCCGCGGTCTCGACGCCCTCGCGCTCGGCGACGACGCCGCCAAGGGCCTCGGCCACAACGTGGGCCTGCTGCGCGTCCTCGGCGCGCTGGGCGCGACGGTGCTGACGGGCGCCGCGGTGGCCGCGGTCGGCCCGATCGCCTTCACCGGTCTCGCCGTTCCGCACATCGCCCGTGCCCTGGTCGGCACCGCGCACCGCTGGGTCCTGCCGCTGGCCGCGCTGCTCGGACCGGTGATGATCCTCGGTTCCGACGTGATCGGCCGCATCGTCTTCCCGCCCTCGGAGGTGCCGGTGGCCGTCATGACCGCCCTGATCGGCGTGCCGTTCCTGATCGCGCTCGTGCGGCGCAGGGCGGTGGTGGCGGCATGAGCCTCGACGCCCCTCGGGCGACCGGCACTTCGGCCCGCTCCTCCGTCCGCCCGGCCGGCTACGCCGTCGTCCGCGGCGGACGCGCCAGCTTCCTCGTGCACCGCCGCGCGGTCGTGGTCGCGTCAGTGCTCGCCGTGCTGCTGTCCTGCGCGGTGGTGGCGTACCTGTGCGTGGGCGAGGCCTTCGTCTCCCCCGCGCAGGTCGTCCGCGTCCTGCTCGGGCGACCCAGCCCCGACGAACTGGTGGTGGGCACCTTGCGCCTGCCGCGGCTGGTCGTCGGGCTGCTGGCGGGGGCCGCGTTCGGTGTGGCGGGGGCGCTGGTGCAGACCGTCGCACGCAACCCGCTGGCCAGCCCCGACGTCATCGGCGTCACGCACGGCGCGGGCGCGGCCACCGTCGCCGCCATGAGCTTCAACGCCGTCGCGTACGACGTGCTGCCGTATGTCTCCGTCGCGGGCGGCCTGTCGGCGGCGCTGATCGTCTACGTCTTCGCCTGGCGGCGCGGTCTGCACTCCTCGCGGTTCGTGCTGGTGGGCATCGGGGTGTCCGTCGCGCTCGGCTCGCTGACGCAGTTGTTCCTCACCAAGGGCGACTACTTGGTGGCCCAGCAGGCCAAGGTCTGGCTGACCGGCTCGCTCAACGGCCGCGGCTACGAGGAGGCCGGGCCGCTCGGGCTCGTCCTGCTGATCGGCGTCCCCGCGGCGCTGTGGGCGGCGCGGGTCCAGCGCGGCGCGTCCTTCGACGACGACACCGCGACCGCGCTCGGCGTGCGCCTGGACCGGGTCCGCCTCGGCCTGACCGCGCTCGGCGTGGTCCTGGCGTCGGTGGCGACGGGCGCGGCGGGACCGGTCGACTTCGTCGCGCTGCTCGCCCCGCAGATCGCCCGCCGGCTCACGCGCACGGCCCAGATCCCGCTGCTGTCCTCGGCGTTGAGCGGCGCCCTGGTCGTCGTGGTCGCGGACCTGCTGGCCCGCCGTCTGTTCTCCCCGATCGAGCTGCCGGTCGGCGTGCTCACCGCCGCGGTGGGCGCCCCGTACCTGATGTGGCTCATCGTCCGCACCCGCAGCCGTTCCGGAGGCACCTCGTCATGAGCCCTACGCCCACCAGTCGCCTCGCGGCGCAGGACCTCACCCTGGCGTACGAGGACCGCACCGTCGTCGAGGGCCTGGACCTGGAGATCCCGGACGGCCGGGTCACGGTCGTCGTCGGGCCCAACGCCTGCGGAAAGTCGACCCTGCTGCGGGCCCTGGGCCGGCTCCTCAAGCCGCGCCGCGGCACGGTGCTGCTGGACGGCACCGAACTCGCCCGCGTCCCCGGCCGGCAGATCGCCCGGACCATCGGTGTGCTGCCGCAGTCCCCCACCCCGCCGGACGGCATCACGGTCGCCGATCTCGTCGCCCGCGGCCGCCAGCCGCACCAGCGGTGGTGGCAGCAGTGGTCGGAGGCCGACGAGCGGGCCGTCGCCGACGCCTTGGAGCGCACGGACACCGCCGACCTCGCCGACCGCCCCGTGGACGAGCTCTCCGGCGGCCAGCGGCAGCGGGTGTGGATCGCCATGGCCCTGGCCCAGGACACCGACCTGCTGCTCCTCGACGAGCCCACGACCTATCTGGACATCGCCCACCAGGTCGAGGTGCTCGACCTGGTCCGCCGGCTCAACCACGAACGCGGCCGGACCGTCGTCGCCGTGCTCCACGACCTCAACCAGGCCGCCCGCTACGCCGACCACCTGGTCGCCATGAAGGCCGGCCGCATCGTCGCCCAGGGCCCTCCGGAGGACATCGTCACCGCCGAACTGGTCCAGGACGTCTTCGGCCTCGCCTCCGTCGTCGTCCCCGACCCCGTCACGGGAGGGCCGCTGGTCGTCCCCACCCGCGCCTGGCAGCCCGCGCCGCCGCAGGGGACCCGGGCCGGCTGATCGCGCCCCGGCCCGTCACGACCCGCCGCCGCCCAGCCGCAGTTCGCGGCCCGGCCAGCGGGAGCGCAGGCGGCGGTCGTGGGTGGCGACGACAACGGCGCCGGGGCCCGCGCCAAGTGCCTCCTCCAACTCGTCGCACAGCCGGGGCGAGAGGTGGTTGGTGGGCTCGTCCAGCAGGAGGAGTTCCGGCGGGTCGGCGACGAGCAGCGCCAGTGCCAGGCGGCGCCGCTGGCCCACGGAGAGGTGGGCGACCGGCTTGCCGAGTTCGGCCTCGGCGAGCAGGCCGAGCGAGAGCAGGGGCACGGCCTCGGCGCGCTCGGGGCCGAGAGCCGCGTCGTAGGTCTCCGCGGCCGTGCGGTCCGGCCGCGCGAAGGCCGTGTCCTGGGTGAGCAGCCCGACGCGCAGGCCGCCGCGCCGCCGGACGGTGCCCGAGCCGGCGACCGTCCGGCCCGCGAGTACGGCCAGCAGGGTCGACTTGCCCGCGCCGTTGGCACCGGTGACCAGCAGACGGTCGTGCGCCGCGACGTCGAGGAGCGCGAGGCGGAGGCGGCCGGGCACATGGAGGTCGCGCAGTACGACCAGCGGTCCTCCGGCGGAGGAGGGCACGGCGAGGCCGCCGGTGCGCAGCCGCAGCGGCTCCGGCGGGGGGCCGGTCCGCTCGCGCTCCAGCCGGTCCAGACGGCGGGCGGCGTCGCGGACGCGCCGGGAGACCTGGTTCTGCACGCGGCCCGCGCGGTGGCCGTACCCCATCTTCTCGTTGTCGCGTTTGACGTGGTCGTGGGCGACCTGGTGCGCGGTCACGGCGACCTGGCCGCGCAGGGCGGCGATCTCGGCCTGCTGCTCGGCGAACCGGCGCTGCCGGCGCTCCCGTTCGGCGTTCCGGTGGGCCAGGTAGGCGCTGTAGGTGCCGCCGAAACGGATGGGGCCGCCGGGCGCGGGGTCGAGGTCGATCAGGTCGGTGCAGACGGCGTCGAGGAAGGCCCGGTCGTGACTGGCCAGCACCACCGCCCCCGGCAGTGCGCGCAGTTGCTCCTCCAGGAAGGCGGCCCCGGCGTCGTCCAAGTGGTTGGTCGGCTCGTCGAGCAGCAGCGCCGGAGGCCTCCTGACCAGCAGTGCGGCCAGGGCCAGCCGGCCGCGGCCGCCGCCGGACAGATGGGCGAGGGGCAGGTCCCGCGGGACGTCGCCGAGGCCGAGTCCGGCGAGGACGATCCACGCACGCCGGTCGGCGTCCCAGCTCTCGCGGTCCTGGGCGGCCTCCAGCCGCCCGGCGTACGCGTCCAGCAGGGCGCCGTGGGCGGGGTCGTCCGCGGGGGTGCCGGCCAGCGCACGGGTGAGGCGGTCGAGTTCGGCCAGGTCCTCGCGGGCCTCGCGCAGCGCGTCGTCGAGCACGTCGGCGACGGTCGCCGTCGCCGCGAAGGGCAGTTCCTGCCGCAGGAAGCCGAGGCCGGGCGGGCGGACGACGGTGCCGGCGTCGGGTTCCTCCACCCCTGCGAGGAGCCTGAGCAGGGTCGACTTGCCGGAGCCGTTCTCGCCGATGAGGCCGATCCGGCGGCCCGGCGGGGCGGTCAGGGAGACACCGTCGAGGACGCGCCGCGTCCCGAGGACGCGGACGAGGTCGTGGGCGGACAGGGCGTGTTCGGGCATGCGGACCACCGGGAGGGAGGAGAAAGGGGGCGCCCGGCCCCGGCCGTGGCACGGCGGTGCCACGGCCGGGAAGGGCAGTGGGCAGGAGCAGGAAGCGGGGGGTGCGCGCGGGCTACGGCCGCACGGGCCCGGTCTCCGTGAGCCGCCCGTCCGCCAGGCGCAGCCAGCGGTCCGCGCCGATCGCGGTCAGGAACCGCACGTCGTGGCTGACCACGACGAAGGCACCTTCGTAGGCGTTCAGGGCGCTCTCCAACTGCCCCACGCTGACCAGGTCGAGGTTGTTGGTGGGCTCGTCCAGCAGCAGCAGATGAGGGGCGGGTTCCGCGCACAGGACGCAGGCCAGGGTGGCGCGCAGCCGTTCGCCCCCGGACAGCACCCGCACCGGCAGGTGGGCGCGCGTGCCGCGGAAGAGGAAGCGCGCCAGCAGGTTCATCCGGTCCGCCTCGGGCATCGCGGGCGCGGCGTCCGCCAGGCTCTCGGCCACCGTGCGGTCGGGGTCCAGCAGGTCGAGGCGTTGCGACAGGTACGCGACACGACCGTCGGCATGCCTGACGCGCGCGCCGTCCGCGGCACCGAGCTCGCCGCCGACCAGGCGCAGCAGCGTCGACTTCCCGGCGCCGTTGGGGCCGGTCAGCGCGATCCGTTCCGGGCCCCGGATCGTCAGGTCGGCCCCCTCGCCCGCGAAGATCTCCCGCCCGCCGTGGCGGACCCGCATCCGCTCACCGGTGAAGAGCGTGCGCCCGGCCGGTACACGGGTGTCGGGCAGTTCCAGCGCGATCCTCGTGTCGTCGCGCAGGGCGCGGCCCGCCTCGTCCAGCCGGGCCTTGGCCTCGCTGACCCGGGCGGTGTGGGTCTCGTTCGCCTTGCCCGCGGACTCCTGGGCGCGCCGCTTGAGCGTCCCGGCGAAGATCTTCGGCAGTCCCGCGCTGTCGAGGGAACGCGCGGCGGCACCGGCCCGGCGGGCGGCCCGCTCCCGGGACTGCTGCAACTCCCGCTTCTCCCGCTTGAGTTCCTGTTCCGCGCTGCGGATGTTCCGCTCGGCCGCCTGCTGCTCGGCGCGCACGGCCTCCTCGTACTGCGTGTAGTCGCCGCCGTGGAAGCGGATCTCCCCCCGGTCGAGTTCGGCCACCCGGTCGACCCGGTCCAGCAGTGCGCGGTCGTGGCTGACCAGCAGCAGGCAGCCCCGCCACTCGTCGAGGACGGTGTGCAGGGTGCGCCGGGCGTCCAGGTCGAGGTTGTTGGTGGGTTCGTCCAGCAGCAGGACGTCGGGGCGCCTCAGCAGTTGCGCCGCCAGGCCCAGCGTGACGGCCTGCCCGCCGCTGAGCGTGTGCAGGCGCCGGTCGAGGGCGACATCCCCGAGGCCGAGCCGGTCGAGTTCGGCGCGGCTGCGGTCCTCGATGTCCCAGTCGTCGCCGATGGTGGTGAAGTGCCGCTCGCCCGCGTCCCCGGACTCGATGGCGTCGATCGCGCGGATCACGTCGGCGACGCCGAGGACCTCGGCCACGGTCAGGTCGCCGGTCAGCGGCAGGGACTGCGGGAAGTAGCCGAGCGTCCCGTCCACGGTGACGGAGCCGCCGCGGGGCCGCAGTTCCCCCGCGATCAGTTTGAGGAGCGTGCTCTTGCCGGCGCCGTTCGGCGCGACCAGGCCCGTGCGGCCGGAGCCGACGGTGAAGGACAGGCCCTCGAAGACAGGGGTGTCGTCAGGCCAGGAGAAGGACAGGTGGGAACAGACGATGTACGCGTCGGACATGGGTGAGCCCTCGGGAGAACGCCGCGGGCACGCCGGAGCGGCCCTGCGGAAAAGGAAGCGGGAAGGAATGACGAAGGGGCCACGGCGGCTGCGCCTTCTGCGCGCCTGCCGATGGCCGAGGACACCCGGTATCACCCGGAGATGTCGTCGTCACCCGCCACGTACGGACTCCCTTGGTCTGCTGATCCGCTTCCGATCTGCTTCGCGGACGTTCGCGGGCCAGCGTAGCAGCCGGTCCGGAAACGGGCCCGCCGTTATCGTCGCGCCGACGGGCCGCCGTCGAACGCGGCCACGGCCTCGAACAGGCGCAGTCCCTGCTCCACGACGTCCTCGCGGGACAGCGGAAGCGTGCCGTCGGCCCAGTTCAGGAGGATCTGTTGGACGCCGCCCACGATCGCCAGGGCCATGACGCCTGTGTGCGTCCCGGGACCCGGCGGGTCCTCCAGGAGCAGCTCCTCCACCATGCGGGCCAGATTCCACATCCCCCGTCGCCGCTCGTTCGCGGCCAGCGGACCGGCCGCGAGGGACTCGACGAGCTTGACCCGTCCCTTGCGGGGGTCGTCGGCCACGCCCGCGGCCAGCACCCGCAGCATGCCGCGGGCCCGCTCCCGGCGTGTTCCGGGACCGGTGGCGGCGGCGCGGCACCCCGCGGCCTCCTCGTCCTGGATCTCGGCCAGGACGGCGGCCATCAAGGCGTCCAGGGAGGGGAAGCTCTCGCCGAAATAGCGGTCCTGCAGTCCGCTGCGGCGCAGCACGGCGCGGATGGACGTGCCGGGGTACCCCTGGGTGTGGAACAGCTCCAGTCCGGCGTCCATCAGCCGCCGGCGCCGGGCCGCGGCGCGTTCCCCGGCGGTCATTCCGTCGTACGTTCGCATACCACCAGATCCCTCCGGCCCATCCTAGCCAGGGGTCCCTTTTCGGGCTCAGCGGATCGGGGAGACCCTCAGTACCCGCCGAACGCCATGTGACGAGTGGGCCTCGTGGTCTGCGGGATACACGCTGACGGTGCCGTCGGGAAGGTGGCGGCCGACGATGTGGTAGTAGTCGGTCCGGTTCCGTTCGCCGAGGACCGGGTTCGGCTCCTCGTGGCTGCCCTGCGGGTAGTAGGGGAAGCACGTCGCCCACGGCACCGGGATCATGGTGCCGCGGTCACCGAGGAACGGCTTGGCGCCCTGCCGGTCCGCCGGGAGCCGCCCGGCACGACGGCGCGTGCCCTGCCAGACCAGGTACTGGGGGACGGTGATGGAGCCGATGTGCCGTCCGTCCGGTCGATGCGTCTCGGCGTCCTCCTTCTGAAGGTCCTTCAGCTGCCATTCCGCGCCTATGCCGCGGTACTTCAGTCCTCTCCCCGCTGGTTCGGGCCCATCGGAATCGTCCAGGACGAAGCCGATCAGCCAGTCGGCGTCCTGGCCGTCGTCGTGCCTGGCGGCAAGGCGCGCCCGCTCGGCCTCGACGGCGACGGAGTGGACAGCGGGCCGGCCCGTCGCCCTGGAGGCCCAGTCGGCGATCCGCTGCTGGAGGGAGGGCTGAGGCGGCGGTGGATCGTACGGGTACCGGTAGGGGCCCAGGGGAACCCTGTCGGTGATCCCGGCCCACTCGACCGCGTCGATCAAGGCGAGAAACCGCAGCCATCCACCCAGACTGCGGACGCTCGGAGTCATGACCAGATCATCCCGGCAGCCGGCTCCGGCCCGTCGGACGAGCCAGGCCCTGGCCTCGGGCTGCACAAGCGCGTCGAGGGCCGCGCGGTCCGGCATGCCGTGAACGGGGAATCCCATGCTGCGCAGGACTGCGGCGCAGGCCTCGTACTGCCGGTCGACGCGCTCGTCGTAGGCATGTCCGCGCTTCGCCACCGTTACCCCCCTGCTGACGGAACTCCCGCCCCGCCCCCCGACGCCGGATCTCAATCCTTCCCTGCGCGGCCGGGTATGTATGCCGGTCCGGCGGCAGCACCGAGCAGGCGGATCGGCATCGCCCGGGGGCCATCAGACGGCACGTGCCCCCACACGGGGCTCGCAGGGGCTGCCTGCGCTGTCGGGACTGTCGGGGCGGTCCAGATACACCCACCCCAGCGGGTTCCAGCGCAGACGGTGCACCTCGACGGCGTCGATCGCGGCATTCGCGCGCGCCGCGCACTCGTACGCCGCGGTGGCGCGGCACGCCGCGATGTCCACGGCGTCCTGCGCGTCGGCCGCCTCGCCGCCGACGACGTAGTAGTGGCAGCCCGCGGCACCGTGCGGCGTGCTGAAGCGGAAGCCCACCAGCCATCGGTCCCCGTGCGCGGCCGATCCGGCCCGGTCCTTCGGTGCGATGGTGGCGAACATGGGTGCTGCGCTCCTTGGTCACGTGGTCGCGGGGTGGCCGCTCCGGGCCGCTCGATGTCCAGTTCAACAGCACGAGGGGCCCGGAGCATCGCGTTCTTGCTGGTCTCGCTATGCCTGGGAACGGCAGTACCACCCTCGGCGGGCGGGGCCGCGGCCCCGCCCGCGCCGGGCGGTCAGTCCCCGGCCCGCACCGTCGTCCGCGGCACGTTGTACCCGTCCACCCGCAGGGCCGGCCGGCCCGAGGGCAGGGCGTGCTCCGGCCAGGACAGGGTGAGGGTGCGCGACTCGCCGGGCAGCAGCCACAGGTAGTTGTCGCCGTACAGGGTCGGCAGCACGCGTTCGCCGCTGCCGGCGTCCAGGAGCGACAACCGCACCATGGCCGCCACCGACCCGCCCCGGTTGGTGACCGTGGCGGTCGTCCCGCGGCGCTCACCGGACCGGGTGACCTTGCCGACAGTGGCGGTGACCCGGGTGCTGTGCGCGGAGTTGAGCGCCCGCATGGCGGACGGCTCGCGGTAGCGCCAGTAGGTGTTCTCCGACAGCACGGTGCCGCCGCGCTCCATCCGCAGCCGCAGCAGGTGGAAGTCCGGCAGGCCGTCCTCCCACCCGGCGGTGAACGCCTCGGTCGTGCCCGAGGAGGCGACGTCGAGGGTCGTGCGCAGGGTCTTCCCGAGCCGGCGGCCCTCGAGGTCGAGGAGCTGCGCCGTGACCGTGACCCCCTTCAGCGCGCGCGGGGTGTGGTTGACCGCGACGACCTGCCAGGAGCCGGGGACGGCCTGGACGTGGACCGCCTCGCAGGCGGAACGGGCGCCGTAGTAGGTGCCGTTGACGTCGAAGTCGTAGTCGTAGGTCTGCCACACCGTGCTGTGCCACGCCGGGTGCGACATCCACAGCAGCAGGCCGCTGGCGTTGTCCCAGAGGTTGGCGTTCCACGCCTCGAACATCGCGCGGGTGTTCTCGTAGTTGACGAACTGCGCCTTGCGCGTGAAGTCGTCGAGGTCGCGGGCCGTGTCGAGGCGGGCCTCGATGGCGGCCTGGTAGTTCTGCGGGGCCTGGTTCCCGCGGGTGCTCCAGTCGTGGTAGTACCAGGCGCCGCCGGCCGGCCACTCGGGCTCGGAGCCGACGAGGTTGCGCATGCTCTCGGCGGTGGACACCACGGGCATGCCGATCTCGGTGTGGAAGCCGAAGTCGCCGCTGCCGTAGGTGGACGCGGAGAAGTAGCGGTTGGGGTCGACCCAGCCGTAGGGGCCGCCGCCGGTGACGATGCCGCCCGCGGAGTTGTTCTGGTAGAGGATGCCGGGCGCCTCGTCGTGGACGGCGTCGCGCATGCCGTCGTCGATCGCCGCGGGCGGGTTGCCCTCATTGGCGCCGCACCAGACGACGACACTGGGGTGGATGCGGTAGCGCAGCACCGTGTCACGGGCGAGGGAGTTGAACGCGTCGTGGTTCGGCGGGTCCATGGCCCACGCGTTGGGGAAGTCGTTCCACACCAGCAGGCCGAACTCGTCGCAACCGGCGTAGAACTCCTCGCGGTTGCTGCTGGCGACCCAGTTGCGGATCATCGTGAAGTTCATGTCGCGGTGCATGCGCAGCGCCGCGTCCATGCGCTCGGCCGGCATGCGGCGCAGCAGTTCGTCCCAGCCCCAGTTGCCGCCGCGGCAGAAGACGCGGACGCCGTTCACGCTGATCTTCAGCGGGTCCGGGGTGTTGTCCACGGACGTCACGTCGGTCCAGGAGTCGCCGTCGTCGGAGACCTGGACGGTGAACGTCTTCGGGTAGGCCGACTCCCAGACCACGGCGACCCGGTCGAAGGGGACCGAGGAGCCCAGGTCGACCTGGATCCACTGGTTGTCCTCGTAACTCGAGGACCAGCGGCTGCCGGGGTCGCCGTCGGTGGCGTTGGAGGCGGGGTTCGAGGAGTCCTCGGTGGAGGCGGTGGTCCTCTTGCGCAGGGCCAGGTCGGTGCCGGGTGCCGCGCTGTCGACCACGGACAGCGTCCACAGCGAGTTGCCCCAGCTGGTGGCCCGCGCACCGCACTGGAGGCGCACGTAACGCGCGGTGCGGGCGTCGAACTCGACGTTCTGGAGGCTGGCCGAGCCGCTCTGGAACGGCAGCGGGACCGCGCCGTTGTCGACGGACTCCGCGTCGGTCCAGGAGTCGCCGTCGTCGGAGAGCTGGACCACGAAGGTCTTGGCGTAGGCCCGCTCCCAGGTCAGGTCGACCCGGTCGAAGGAGACCGAGGAGCCCAGGTCCACCTGGATCCAGTGGTCGTCCTCGAACGCCGAGGACCAGCGGGTGCCGGCGTCCCCGTCGGTGACGTTCCCCGGCGCGTTGCCCGGGTCGTCGACGGAGGAGGCGGAGGCGTCCTTGTGCAGTGCGAGGTCCACGTCGGGGACGGAGCTGTCGACCACCGACAGGGTCCACAGCGAGGAGCCCCAGCCGGTCGCCCGGGTCAGGCAGCGCACCCGCACGTAGCGGGCCTTGCGGCGGCCGAGGTCGACGGACTGCGTGTAGGAGTCGCTGCCGGAGGTGAAGCGCAGCGGGATGTCGTAGTCGTAGCCGAACTGGCGTATGCCGAAGCGGGTGCCGCGGCGGTCGCTCTCCGCGCCGCCGACCGTCGCCACCAGCGTCAGGTCGTGCAGCGCGGGGCTGCCGTAGCCGTTCGGCCACCACAGCTCCGGGTCGCGCAGCCGCAGCCGCGGGTCGGTGGCGGGGGTGAACACGACGTCGGTGCTCTTGCCTGCGGGCACGGTGACGGTCCGGGACACCCGCACCCCGCAGAGCGAGGCGCTGACGGTGACGCTCCGGTCGGTGGTGTCGGCGTTGCGCACCGGGACGGTGATCGTCAGCTCGGCGGTCCGGGTGTCCGGCAGGTCGGGCAGGACGGTGTCGACCCGGGGGTCGCCGAGGACGGCGTGGCCGGTGGAGCGCAGCCGTACGTGGTTCCAGATGCCCGCGGCCCGGTCGCGCACGGCCGGCATCCAGTCCCAGCCCGAGGAGGCCAGGTACGTCGGCGAGTTGCGGTTCATCATCGTGGCGCCGGCGTCCACGAAGGCCAGGCCCGCCTCGCCCTTGTCACCGGGGCTGCCGGGGAGGGGCATCGGGGTGATGCGCACGGCGAGCGCCTGCTCGCCGCCGGCCGCCAGGTGGGCGGTGATGTCGGTGGCGGACCGGGCGAAGGGGAACTCCATGCTCGCCACCGAGGCGCCGTTGAGCCAGATGTCCGCCTTGTGGTTGATGCCGTCGAACTCCAGCCAGATGTGCCGGCCGGCGCCCGTGCGCAGCGACCGCGGCAGGCGGAACTCGCGCCGGTACCACCAGGCGTGCCGGGACAGCGCCTCGGGGACGTGCAGGTTGTTGAAGCCGGTGACCGGGTCGGGCAGCTTGCCCTGCTCGACCAGCGAGCCCAGGACCGTGCCGGGCACGGTGGCGGGCAGCCAGCGGCTGGTGTCGACGTCGGCGCGGGAGAGGTCGGCGCCCTCGGCTCCGGCCCAGTCGTCCATGGTGAGCGTCCAGCCGGACTCCAGCGGCACGGTCCCGTCGGCGGCGGCCTGCAGCTCGGGCGCCTTGTGGTCGTGCACGCCCCAGTCGGTCCAGCCGGTGGCCTCCGGGCGGTGGCCGCGGGCCCGGCCGTGCACCTCGAAGCCGTTGAGGCCCAGCGGGTTGGCGTTGGAGCGCTTGTGCACGGTCAGCCGGACCCAGCGGGCGGTGACGGCCCGGGCGAGGGCGATGTCGACGACGCCGCCAGTGCCGGAGTCCGTCCGGTGGACCGCCGTCCAGGTGCGGTGGTCGCGGGAGGTCTCGACGACGAAGTCCACGGCGCAACTGGACAGGATCTCCTGGCCGGTGGTGCTGTCGCGGGGGTTGCCGCTGTTGGACGGGACGAAGGGCGGGTCGCCGGCCGTGGCCTCGAAGGTGAGGCGGATGGCGGTGACCTCGCAGTCGCCCTCCAGGTCGACCGAGATCCACTGGGGGTCGCCGGCCGCCGCGCGCCAGCCGCTGCCGCGTACGCCGACGGCGTTCAGGCGGTCCACCGCGAACTCGCCCGGCGTCGGCGCGTAGTCGGTGGACGACACCGCGACCGGGCGGTGGGCCGCCAGGTCGCCGGCGGCGCTGCCGCCGCCCGTCACGGCCTGCTCGGCGGCACGGGCGGTGCCGGGGAGCGCGACGCCGATACCCAGGCTCGCGAGCAGTGTGGTGCCGGTGGTGACGACCGACCGGCGGGAGGGGTGGGACGCGTGAGTCGACATACGCAAATGGTCCAATCCGGGCACCCGGTGACGGGTTGGTAGACGACCCGGTCCGCTCGGGCCGCCTGACAACGTTGCCATCTGACAACGTTGCCATAGGCTGTAATCCCCCGGGGCCGCTGTCAAGGGGTACGGCACGAACGCTGCCCGCGGGCGATCCGGCGGGAGCGTCCGGCCAAGCGGCGCGAGGCCGTTGAGCCGCCTCGTCTCTGTGGCCGAAAACCGACGCCCCGCCGGGACGACCCACGTACCCGCCGACGTCCGGACGCCACCGCGCACGCCTCCCCCGCGCACTCCGCCGACACCGCCCGACTCGCGGCCATGGCAGTGCGTTCACCGATCCCACCTGCTGCTCTTGCCGCCAATGAGGGCTCCCGGGGGCCGGCTTCACCCGCCCCGGCGCCCGGCTCCCCCGCCGCAGCGGCTCGCGCGGAGCACGGCACGTCGGCGACACGCTCCTCGCACCGACGATTTTCGGCCACACGTGATCACGATCAGAGACCGCGTCCGGGCCGGAAACGTGGGCGTTCGGCGCGTCGCGGTGTCCGGAGAAGGGAGCCCGCGGAAACCAAGGCACCGGCGCCGGAGCCGACCGATTCCGAAGGTTCGGGAAAACCCCTTGCCCAATGGTCAAGAAACGTTGACCATTGGGCACATGCCAACGGACGATCTTCCCGAGACCTTCCACGTCACCTCCGACGAACAGCTACGCGCTGTCTCCAGCCTCACGCGCCACCGGATCATGGCCGTGCTCCGCTTCGAGCCCGCGACGATCACGCAGATCGCCGAGCGAGTGGGCCTCGCCAAGGGGAGTTCGAGTTACCACGTACGGCTGCTGGAGCGGGCCGGCCTCGTGAAGGTGGTACGAACGCGCAAGGTCCGGGGGGTCACCGAGCGGTACTACGCGATGGCCGCGCGATCGATCGTGCTGCCGGATCCGGGCGAGGGAGGGCCGGATGTGCTGATGCGGCACGCGGTGGCGGACCTGGAGGCGGCTCCGGTGGACGGCGAGCGGCACGTACGGATGGCGCATCTACGGCTCACGGAGGAGCAGTTCACGGAGCTGGGGGCGCGGTTGCAGGCACTGGCGGACGAGTACCGGGAGCTGTCCGATCCGTCGCTGCCGGACGCGTCACTCGCCTTCGCGCTCTTCCGTCCGGCGCCGCTCGGGCAGGTCGAAGGAGGCGCCGAGTGAGGGCGGGAACCAAGGAGTTGCCGACCGGCTTCGGGCGGCTGTGGACGGCGCAGACGGTGTCCGCATTTGGTGACGGGATATCACATGCGGCGCTGCCACTGCTCGCTCTGACGCTGACGCGGGATCCCATGGCGCTGGCCGTCGTCACGGCCTCCGGAACGCTCCCGTGGCTGCTCTTCGGGGTGCTCGGCGGTGCGCTGGTGGACCGCTGGGACCGTCGGCGCACGATGTGGGTCATGGACGCGGCGCGTGCGGTGCTGCTCGCCGTACCGGCCGCAGCAGCCGCGCTCGACATGCTGGGCATTCCGCTGCTCGCGGCCGTCGCCTTCCTGCTGGGCATCGGCGGGCTCTTCTTCGACACGGCCGCCACGGCGTATCTGCCGGATCTGCTCGGCCGCGACCCCGCGGTCCTGGAGCGGGCCAACTCCCGTCTGCGCGGGGCCCAGACCGCCATGTCCGGCTTCGCCGGGCCGCCCGCGGGCAGTGCGCTGCTCGTGCTCGGGCGGGCCGTTCCCCTGCTGGCCGACGCGGTGTCGTTCGCGCTCTCCGCACTGCTCGTACGGTCGCTTCCCGCCCTGCCCCGGCCCGTGCCGGAGGTTCACGCATCCCTGCTGCGGCAGGCCCGGGCCGGGGCCTCGTACGTGTTCCGGGACCGGCTGCTGCTCGGGCTCGCGCTGCGTCCGGCGGTCGGGAACATCGCCTTCCTCGCCGTGGAGACCGTACTCGCCCTCTTCGCGCACGAACGGCTCGGCATCGGCGCCCTGGGTTTCGGCCTGCTCCTCACGGCCGAGGCAACCGGCGGTCTGCTCGGCGCCGGCATCGCCTCCTTCCTCGGCCGGCGACTGGGCACCGGCGCCGCGCTCACCTGCACGGCCGCAGTCGAAGGACTCGCCATCGCGGCCCTTGCCGCCGCCCCGGACCCGTACGTCGCCGGCCTCGCGCTCGCCGTCTGCGGAGCGGGCATGGGCGCCACGATGGTGCTCGGCCCGTCCCTCCGGCAGGCGATCGTGCCCGCCGACCTGATGGGGCGAGTCGCCTCCACCTCCCGCATGCTCGCCATGTGCGCCGCCCCGTTCGGCGCGTTCCTCGGCGGCTGGCTGGCCACCGCCTACGACGTACGCACCCCGCTCTACGCCGCCGCCGGCCTCCTCCTCACCATGACCGCCGTCACGTCGACCATGACCGGCAACCGCAGGGTCGAGGCGGCGCTGCGTGCGGCCGCCCCGGCCCACGATCCGGACGACCGGGCGTCCCGGGACACCGTGCGGGAGGGGGCCGTCTGAGGGCTCCGCGAGATCGTGGAGCCAGTGCCGGGCCCCGGCGGGGCTCGGTGCGGCGCCGTCCGTCCCGCGGTACTCGGCAGCCCGCTACGGCGGATCGCACGCGCGAGCCGGCGACGGGACCGTGAGCCGCCGGTCGAACCGACGACAGCAGGTGCCGTCGACCGGACGATGGGGAGCACGCCGGTGCGGCAGGACACCGCCGCGCACCGTGCCGCGAGCGCAATGGCGCTCGCTGGACGCCACGGCCTCGGCACCGCCCCCAGCCGTCAGCCCGACGAGCGCGAGGCTCCCGCCGAGGTCGTGTCCGGCAGTTCCTCGACCGCCATCGACCCGCCCGCTTCGACCCCGGGGGACGGCACGCGGCGGAACGCGGTCCGCAGCGCGCTGACGGCGGGCTCCGTCCAACGGGCGGCCAGGGGGCCGGCGATGACCAGGATCAGGACGTACGCGGTGGCCAGCGGGCCGATCCGGGGCTGACTGGCGACAGCCAGGCCCGCGATGACGATCGAGAACTCGCCGCGGGCCACGAGAGTGCCGCCGGCCCGCAACCGGCCCCGGGTGTGGATGCCGGCCCGGCGCGCCGCGTACCAGCCCGTCATGATCTTGGTGACCGTGGTCACGGCGGCCAGCGCGAGCGCCGGCAGCAGCACCGGCGGGATGGCGGACGGGTCGGTGGACAGGCCGAAGAACACGAAGAAGACGGCGGCGAACAGGTCGCGCAGCGGCATCAGCAGCCGGCTGGCGCCCTCGGCCGCCTCCCCGGACAGCGCGATGCCTACGAGGAACGCGCCGACGGCGGCGGAGACCTGGAGCTTCTGCGCGAACCCCGCGACGACCAGGGCCAGTCCGAAGACGACGAGCAGCAGCATCTCCGGGTTCTCCGAGGAGACCGCCTTGCTCAGCAGGCGTCCGTGGCGCAGTGCCAGGAAGAGTACGGCGCCCACGGTGCCCATGGCGATGGCGAGGGCGAGTCCGCCGGCGGCCAGGCCGATGCCGGCGAGCAGGGTGGTGAGCAGCGGGAGGTAGACCGCCATGGCCAGGTCCTCGATGACGAGGACGCCGAGGATCACGGGGGTCTCGCGGTTGCCGAGCCGTCCGAGGTCGGTCAGCACCTTGGCGATGACGCCCGAGGAGGAGATCCAGGTGACGCCGGCGAGCGCGACGGCCGCCACCGGGCCCCAGCCCAGCAGCAGCGCCGCGGCGGCGCCGGGCACGGCGTTGAGGGCGAAGTCGACCAGGCCCGAGGGGTACTGCGTGCGCAGGCTGGTGACGAGTTCGGAGGCGCTGTACTCCAGGCCGAGCAGCAGCAGGAGCAGGATCACCCCGATCTCCGCGCCCACGGCGGTGAAGTCCTCGCTGGCGTCCAGCGGCAGCAGGCCGCCGTGCCCGAACGCGAGCCCCGCCAGCAGGTACAGGGGTATGGGCGAGAGCCCGAGGCGTCCGGCGAAGCGCCCGATGAGCCCCAGTCCGAGGATGACGGCGCCGAGTTCGATGAGGAGTTCGGTGGTGTCGTGCATCCTCACTCCCCCGCCACGATCGCGGCGAGCGCGTCCACGCCCTCGCGGGTGCCGACGACGACCAGTGTGTCGCCGATCGCCAGCCGGAAGTCCGGCCCCGGGGAGGGGTGGGCGCTCGTCCTGCGCATGACGGCGACGATGGAGGCGCCGGTGCGGGTCCGCGCGCGAGTGTCGCCGAGCAGCCGCCCGGCGTACGGGGAGCGGGAGTTGACCGGGATCTGCTCGGTGACGAGGCCGATTCCCTCGGTGTGCACGGCCTCCAGCGGGGTGGGGTCGAGGAGCCGGGCCAGCACGGCGGCCTCGTCGCCCTCCAGCGGTATCGACAACTGGCACGAATCGGGGTCCTCGGCGCCGTAGAAGCCCAGGAAGCGCCGGCCGTCCTGGTGGACCACCACCGAGAGGTGCCGTCCCGCGCGGGTGGTGACGTCGTACTGCGTTCCGACGCCGGGAAGGGTCGTCCGCCGAGTTCCCACTCTTGCCTCCCAGGGGGTGTCCCATGGTGTCGATGCATGGCCGAACGGGTGGCGCAGCCCTCGAGGTCCCGGCCCCTCGACACGGGTACCACTGCGGCAGGCCTGGCCACCAGCGCGTTTTACCCTATCATTACGCTTCAGCGGGGCGGATCCATTCCCGCCGGCACCCCGCGCCACGGGACGGCGCGGGGCACCGGCGGGGCCGCACGGATCAGGCCATCGGCCGGACGGGGACGTCGACTCGGGAGGCGTCCCCGCCGCGCAGGCTGTCGCGGGCACCGAGGACCGCCTCGTGCGGCACACCGAGCGGGACGGCGCTGACCTCGGTCAGCCGCGTGTACTGCTCCGGGCTCAGCCGGACCGCCAGGGCGCCGAGGTAGTCGTCCAGCTGGGCGGTGTTGCGCGGGCCGATGATGGGCAGGAACGGCGTCGCCGCCCGCGCCGAGCGCTCGCGCACCCAGGCCACGGCCACCTGGGCGGGCGTCGCACCGGTCTCCCGCGCGATGTCCAGCACCGTGTCGACGACGGCGGTCTTCTGGTCGGAACTCTCGGTGTGCACCAGCACCTTGAGGTCGCTCAGCCGGCCCTGCGTACCGCGGCGGTACTTGCCCGTCAGCAGCCCGCCGCCGAGCGGCGACCACAAGGCAGCGCCCAGACCCAGGCTTTCGGCCATCGGCAGCAGTTCGCGGTCGGCGCTGCGCTCGACGAGGCTGTATTCGATCTGGACGCCCGCGACGGGGGCCCAGTTCCGCGCGTCCGCGAGAGCGGCGGCGTGGGATATCCGCCACGCCGGGAAGTTGGAGAGCCCCGCGTGCAGGATCTTGCCGGACCGCACCAGGTCGTCGATGCCGCGCAGGATCTCCTCGATCGGCGTCAGGTCGTCCGGGAAGTGGACCCAGTACAGGTCGATGTAGTCGGTGCCGAGGCGCTTCAGACTGGCCTCCACCGAATGGATCATGTTCTTGCGGCTGTTGCCGGTCTTGGAGATGTCCTTCCGGGCCGTGTACCCGTTGCTGAACTTGCTGGCCAGCACGAAGTGGTCGCGGTCCGCGGTGAGGAAGCTTCCCAGGATCTCCTCGGACTCGCCGAACTGGTAGGAGTCGGCGGTGTCCAGGAAGGTGCCGCCGGCCTCGGCGAACCGGTCGAACATGCGGCGGGACTCCTCGATGTCGGCCCCGGCGCCCCAGCTGGTGCCGAAGTTGCCGGTGCCGAGGGCGTACTCCGAGACGCGCAGTCCGGTGCGGTGTCCGAAGGTCGTGTAACGCAAGGGGATCTCCTTGGATGTGGGGGGGGGTGGGACGAGCTGTCTGCGGTGGGGGTGGGAGGCTCAGCCGGCCGCGGCGCCTGCCCGGCGGCGCGGTGTGATGCCGAGCGCGGCGAGCGCGCTCAGGGCGACGAGCGCGGCCGAGGTCCACCACGCGTGGGCGAAGGTGTGCGCGGCCTGGCCGGAGGCCCCCGCCGCGAGGAGGACAACGAGGACGCTGACGCCGATCACGTTCCCGACCTGGCCGGCCATGGTGACGACGGCGCTGCCGGTGGCGGCCTTGTCCTTGGGCAGTTCGGCGGTGGCCGAGGAGATCAGGGTCGGCAGGGCCAGGCCGACACCGACGCCCGCGACGAGCCAGCCGGGCAGGATGTCGGTGGCGTAGTGGAGTTGCCCGCCCGTGGCCAGGGCGAGCAGCCCGGCCCCGACGGCGACGAGTGCGGCGCCCAGTGCCGCCACCGCACCGACCGGCAGGCGCCGTGCGAACCGCCGACCGGCGGCGGAGGCACCGAACACCATCGCGGGGCCGGGGGCGACACCGAGGCCGGTCTCGATGGCCGACCAGTGCCATTCCTGCTGCAACCACAGGGTGAGGCCGAGCAGTTGGACGGCGAAGGCGGTGTAGAACAGCAGCGTCGCGACGCCGGCCCAGGCGAACACCGGGTTCCGCAGCAGCCGCAGGTCGACGGCGGGGACGGGATGCCGCGCGGAGCGCAGCAGGCACAGCGCGAGTGCCACCGCGGCCACCACGAAGCTGCCGACCGTCGGCGCCGCGCCCCAGCCCCACGCCGGCGCCTGGACCAGCCCGAGGGCCAGGGAGCCGATCGCGACGGCCAGCAGGGCGCCGCCGAGCAGGTCGGGCATCCGGGCGTCGCGGGTCTGCCGCCCGCGGGGCAGCAGGCGAGCGGCGAGGACCAGCGCGGCGACGCCGATCGGCAGATTGAGCAGGAAGATCCACTGCCAGGCGGCCTGGACCAGCAGTCCGCCGACCATGGGCCCCGCCGCGGCCGCCAGTGAGCCGCTGGCGGCCCAGATCTGGATGTACCGGGTGAGCTTGGCGGGCGGGGCCGTGGTGAGGACGAGGCCCAGGCTTGCCGGGGTGAGCACGGCGGCACCGGCCGCCTGGAGGAAGCGGAAGGCGACGAGGACCCACAGGTCGCCGCTCGCCGCGGCGCCCAGGCTGGCCGCGGTGAACACGCCCAGGCCGAGCAGGAATCCGGTCCTGCCGCCGAAGCGGTCGGTCAGGCGGCCGGCGGGGACCAGGAGGGCGGCGTACACGATCGCGTAGCCGTTGAGGATCCAGCTCAGCTTCGACAGCGAGGTCTCGCCGACGCCCTGGCCGATGGGCGCGAGCGCCACATTGACGACGAAGGCGTCGAGTCCGGACAGGAACACCGAGGTGGCCAGGACGGCGAGGACGAGGCCCGGGTGCACCGGACGGCGCGCGGGCGTGCGGGGGCCGGAGGGCGATGCCTGTGCCGGGCCGGTGCGACCGGCGGGCGTCGCGTTCGGGGGTGAGGCGGTCATGGACGAGGTCTCCAACGGAGTGACGAAGTGCGGGGACGTCCCGATCGGGCGCGCCGCCGGCGGGACGCCTCCTGCGGGGAGAGGGGTCCCGCGGGAGGGTCCGGCCGGCGGCCGATTAAAGAACACCGATCGGTGTACTTAAGAGCGACCGTAACAGGGATTTCCGCTTAAGTAAAACGATCGGTACCCT
This sequence comes from Streptomyces sp. NPDC088732, assembly GCF_044751205.1. NCBI lineage: Bacteria > Bacillati > Actinomycetota > Actinomycetes > Kitasatosporales > Streptomycetaceae > Streptomyces > Streptomyces sp. NPDC088732. Next base: position 227,429 of record NZ_JBIVLI010000014.1, on the reverse strand, counting down.
GGGGGCATGAGCATCACCGACCCTTCGCCCGTACGCCGGCGCCGCGGCCGAGGCGCCCGGGAGCGGATCCTCAAGGCGGCCGCCGAGCTGTTCACCGCCCAGGGCATCAACGCCACCGGCATGGAACAGCTCACGACGGCCGCCGAGGTGTCCAAACGCACGCTCTACCAGCACTTCAGCGGCAAGGACGAGCTCGTCCACGCCTGCCTGCGGGAGATGGAGGACGGACTGCTGCCCCCGCAGGTCCCCCCGGAGATGACCCCGGAGGAAGCCCGCGACCGGCTGCTCGCCGTCCTCTCCTGGCCTCCCCCGGACCCCTCGGCGCCGCTGCGCGGCTGCCCGTTCCTCAACGCCGCGGTCGAGGTCCCCGACCCCGATCACCCGGTGCACCGGCTCGCCGCGTCCTTCAAGACCGAGTTCGCCCGGCGCCTGGCCGGCCTCGCCCGGCGCGCCGGCGCCCGTGATCCGGAACTGCTCGGCGAGCAGTTCGCCCTGCTGTACGACGGCGCCGTCTCCCGCAGCACGGCGCTCAACGCCCCCGGCAGCGGCGCGGTGGCCCGCTCGATCGCCACGGCCCTGCTGGACGCCGCGCTCGTCCCGGACGCCCGGCCGGCGGGCTGACCCCCGCTAGTCCGCGCGGCGGTGGTCCGCCAGCAGTTCGCGCGCGGCGCGCGCGCCCGAGGCCAGGGCGCCCTGGAGCGAGCCCGTTGCGCGGTGGTCGCCGCACACGTAGCGGCCGGGGGTCACGCGGCTGCCGCGGCTGAGCGGGTGCGGCGGCGGCATCGCGGGGAGGGCGCCGGGCACCGTGCAGGCGCGCAGCGGCTCCCAGGCGCCCGTGTCGGTCCCGTACACCTCGGCCAGCGCCTCCCGCACCGCGGCCTCCTCCTCCGGGCGCGGGACGCCGAGGACGGAGGTCGACACCAGCGCGCGGCCGTCCGCGGACAGCCCGGGCTGGACCTCGGTGAGGACCACCGTGTTCAGGAACCGCCGCCGCGCGTCGACCAGGAGCGTGGGCTCCGCCAGCGGTGAACGGTCGGCCGCGTGGTACAGCGTCGTCACGGTGCGTGTGCCGGGCACCGTGAGCCCCGGAAGCAGGCGTGCGGCGGTCTCCGGCCCGGTCGCCACGACGACGGACGGCGCCGCCGTCTCCGTCCCGTCGTCCAGCAGGACGCCGTACGCCGTCAGTTCGCGCACCGGCGCGTTCGTGCGGACGACGCCCTCGGGCAGCAGCCCGGCGAGCTGCGCGGGCACCGCGCCGATGCCCTCGGCCGGGAGGCAGAGGGTGCCGCGCAGCATGCTGCGCCACACCAGGTGGAAGAAGCGGCTGGAGGTCTCCAGCTCGTCCTCCAGGAAGACGCCCGACAGGAACGGCCGGAAGAAGGACTCGACGATGTCCCCGGAGAACCCGGCCGCGGCGAGCGCGGTGAGCGTCGTGGTGTCCGCGCCGCGGCGGAGGACCCGGGCGGGCAGCAGCATGTCGCGGGCGCTCAGCACGCCGAGCGCGGCCAGGTCGCGCGCCGGGGCCAGACGGCCCGGCAGCAGGCCGGCGGCCTCCCGCGGGCGGCGGGTCGGGTCGGTGAACAGCAGCCGCCCGCGGTCGGTGTGCACCGCCACCCCGGGCGTGAACGCGCGCAGCCGCAGGTCGCGCAGCCGCAGCCGGCGCCGCACCTGCGGGTAGGAGGTGTTGAAGACCTGGAAGCCGCGGTCCAGCAGGAAGCCGAGGTGGCGGTCGGTCCGCATCCGGCCGCCGACGCGGTCGGAGGCCTCCAGGACGCGCACCGACAGGCCCGCCGCGCTCAGGTCGGCCGCACACGCCAGTCCGGCGGCCCCGGCACCGACCACGATCACGTCACACCGGCCGCCGTGCTCGCGAGCCATCGATCGCCGCCCTCTCCACGACCGCCGCCGCAGGACGGACCCCGCGTCGCACGGTGCCGATCACCCTACGTGCGCTCCCACCGGCGTCCGGGCGCGGCGCGCCGCGCCCGTCACAGCCGCAGGGTGACCAGGGCGACGTCGTCGTCGGTGTCCGCACCGTCCTCCGCGCGCAGGTCGCGCAGCAGGGCGTCGGCCAGGTCCTCCGGGCCGAGGTCGCGGTGCCGGACGATGCTGTCGGTGAGACGCCGCAGCCCGACGTCGATGTCCTCGCCGCGGCGCTCGATCAGGCCGTCGGTGTACAGGACGAGGATGGCCCCGGGCGAGTAGCCCACGGTGGCCTGGGCCCGGTTCGCCTCGTACGTCCAGGCGCCGAGCGGGGGGTCGGCGTTCTCGTCCAGGAAGACCGCGGTCTCGCTGCCCGCGTCGAGCAGGGCGGGCGGCGGATGGCCGGCCCTGCTGTACGTGATGGTGCCACGGGCGCGGTCGATGACGGTCTGGACGGCGGTGGTGGCGAGCGCCCCCTCGACGGTGATGGCGTACCGGGCCAGGGTCTTCAGGGCCGGCCCCGGCTGGCCGAAGGCGCGGACGGCGGCGCTGAGCGCGCTGCGCAGCTGGCCCATGACGCCCGCGGCCTCCAGGCCGTGCCCGACGACGTCCCCGACGGCGACCGCGAGCCGGTTGCGTTCCAGCCCGATCAGGTCGTACCAGTCGCCGCACACGTTCAGCGAGCCGGTGGCGGGCCGGTAGCGGACGGCGGCGAAGTCGTACTGGTCGTGGACCACGGTGGGCAGCATCGAGCGCTGCAGCGTGACCGCGATGGCGCGCTCGCGGGCGTGCGCCTCGCGCAGCCGCTCGTTGAGCTCCTCCAGTTCCTGCGCCCTGACCAGCAGCCCGGCGGTCGCCAGCACGTCGCTGCTGAGCCCGCCGCCCTCGGAGTCCAGGCCGTGGCCGGAGCGGACCAGGGCGGTCACGTCGTCCAGGCGGGCGATGACCATGCCGACCTCGCCGTCGGGACCGACGACGGGGATGTGGACGGGGCTCCAGTAGCGCACGCCGTCGTCTCCGGGGTGGCTGCGGACGGCGTCGTACCGGATCGGGCCGATGACGTCCTGCTCACCGGTGGCCACGGCGCGCTGCGCCGAGGCGCTCATGCGCTGCACGTCGTTGTCCGCCTCGATGGGGAACGCCTCGACGGCCGGCGTTCCGCGCACCTGTTCCCGTTCGAGACCGAAGGTCCGCAGGAACGAGTCGTTGGCGTCCGCGATCACGAGGTCCGGGGTGAGCAGCAGCACAGGAACGGGAAAGGCCAGGAACACCGACTCGTAGTCGATCTTCCCGCCCGGTCCCCCTCCGGATCCGGATCCGCGGCTCACCCTTTGATGTCTACCTCGCCCGGACGGCCTCCGCCCGTTGGCGGCGGTCCGGCACCGCCCGGGTGGCGGCGGTGCGGACCGCCTGTCCGGGGTGCGGGGCCCGGCGCGCGCCGGGCCCCGCGGGGGTCACAGGCGCTTCGGGACGTCGATCCGGTCGATGTCGGGGGCGTAGCCGGAGCCGCTGTCGAAGGTGATGGTGTTGGCGCCGGCCCTGAGGCTCAGGGGGATGCTCACGGTCTCGGCCGTCCCCCAGTCGCCGGTGGACGCGAACGCGTACGTGGTGGCGCCGCCGCCGTTCACGGAGACCTGCGCGGAGCGCGGGTCTCCGCTGACGTAGGCGACCTTCACCGAGTAGATGCCGGCCTTCGGGACGACCACGTCGTTGAAGCGCAGCGCGCCGCCGAGGTAGAGGTTGCCGACCTTGCGGGAGCCGGAGCAGGCGCCGCAGTCGGCGACCGAGGCACCGCCGCCGAGGGTGTTGCCCGCGGCCTCGGCCTCGTACCCGGTCGTCGCCTGCGCCGGCCCGTGCGGGGTGACGGTGAACAGACGGGAGCCGTGCGCGGGCAGGGTCGCGGTGATCTTGTCCGCACGGCTGCCGAGGTCCTGGTGGCTCCACAGGTCGCGCACCGAGCCGCGGCCGGAGAAGCCGAGGGCGGCCCAGTCGGCGGTGACGTCGGCGGGGGTGTCGCCGAGGTTGAACAGGGCGACGGTCCGGCTGCCGTCGGCGTTCCTGGCGGCCCACACCTGCTGGTCGCCGGCCGGGGTGACCGGGCGGGCGGGCGGGGTACTGGACTGGTCGACGGCGATGACCTCGCGGTTGGTCAGCAGCGAGGTGCCGTAGGCGTCGAGGCGAGTGAGGTCGTCACCCGTGAACAGCGGCGACTTGGCGATGGCCCACAGCGTCATGTAGGTCTGCCGCTCGGCCTTGGTGAGGCCGTCCATCCCGCCGTTGCCGACGTCCAGGGAGTCCAGGTCGTTCCAGCCGCCGGGGCCGCCGTGCCGGCTCCAGGCCGCGGCGTCGGCGAAGCGGTCGTCGACGGAGTTCTCCCAGCTGACCAGGGTGTCGCAGTAGCACTCGACGTCGGTGTCGATCCGCCAGCCGTTGGAGTACTTCTTCCAGTCGGCGATGTGGCCGATGTCGAGCGACCAGGAGAGTTCCAGGTGGATGGGGCGGCCGGTGGCGGCGACGGCCTTCTGCCAGGCGGCGATGTCGGCGACATTGTCGTAGTTGTCGCCGCTCTTGAAGGAACCGGGGCCGACGCCGTCGATCTTGAGGAAGTCGTACCCCCAGTCGGCGATCAGCCGGGCCTGCGAGTCGATGTACTTCTGGGCGCAGGGCCGGGAGAAGTCGATCTTGTACGAGCTGTCCCAGCCGTTGGTGGTGCGCAGGTCGCCGTAGACGATGTCGCCGGTGGTGCAGCCGGGGGCGTTCCAGACCGGGACCTTGCCGTCGCCGTAGCCCTCCTTCTCCAGCCCGACCGGCAGGTAGATGCCGGCCTTCAGGCCCTTGGCGTGGATGTGGTCGGCGACCGGCTTCATGCCGCGGGGGAAGCGCACCGGGTCCGCGGTCTGCCGGCCGTTGGCGTCGAACTCGGGCTTCCAGTCCTTGTCGCGCCACCATCCGGCGTCGATGTTGATGTAGCTGTAGCCGTACTTCTTGAGCTTGGCGGCCATGGCGTCGGTCTGCTGGAGCACCTTCTGCTCGGTGAGCCAGCTGTAGTCGCCGTCCGGGTTGAGCCCGGGGTACTTGGAGGACTGCATGCTCCAGCTCGACCAGCCCATGTAGGGCTTGGCCGCGACCGGTGCCTTCGTGACGGCCGGCGTCTCCGGCGCGGCGGCGCGGGCAGCGGGCACGGTGGCGGACACAGCGGCGGTGAGCGCCAGGACGAGCAGCGTGCGGGCGGTGCCCGAGGGCAGGACGGAGTGCGAGGGTGACCGCATGGGTCGGCCTCCTGGGGTTGGGGGGAACGGCGGGGCGGATGCCGCGGTGGCGTCAGCCCTTGCCGGAGCCGATGGTCAGGCCGCTGATGAACTGCCGCTGGAGGGCGAAGTACACCAGCAGGGTGGGGACGGCCGTCATCAGGGCGCCGGCGGCGATGAGGTTGGGGTTGGTGAAGTACTGGCCCTGGAGATTGGCCAGGGCCGAGGTGATGGGCCGCTTGTCGCCGGTCTCGATGAGCGCGAGCGGCCAGAAGAAGTCGTTGTAGATCCAGATCGACTCCAGCGTGGCCAGCGCGGCGAAGGCCGGCCGGCACAGCGGCAGGATGATCTGGAAGAACTGCCGCCACACCGGGGCGCCGTCGACGAGGGCCGCCTCGGAGATCTCGTGCGGGATCGTCTTCATGTAGTTGCTGAGCACGAAGGTGCAGAACCCGCACTGGTACGCGATGTGGATGGCGATGATGCCCCACACGGAGTTGTAGAGCAGCAGCGAGTCGCTCATCCAGGGCGGCAGCGGGATCAGCAGGTAGAGCCGGTAGAGCGGGGTGATCAGCACCTGGGCGGGCAGCAGGTTGCCCGCGGTGAAGAGCATGAGCAGGACGATGTTCCACCGGAAGTCGAAGCGCGAGACGAAGAACGCGACGGCCGCGGAGAACAGCAGGGTCCCCAGCACCGAGGGCACGGTGATGAGCACCGAGTTCCAGAAGAAGTGCGGCATGCCCGACTGGGTCCAGGCGTCGGTGTAGTTGCCCAGGCTGATCCCGTGCGGCCAGGACAGATAGCCGTGCCGGGCCGTGTCCTCGTACGGGCGCAGCGAGGTGTAGACCGCCCACAGCAGCGGCAGCAGCCACAGCAGGGCGATGCCGCCCAGCAGCAGGTGACGGCCCGTCTGGCGCGGCGGGCGCGAGACGGCGGCGCGCGGCACCGGCCCGCGCTCGACGCGTTGCCCGGCCGGGGCCTGCGCGGTGGCGGTGCTGGTCACTGGGCCTCCTTGCGGAAGTTCTGTACGAGGAAGGTCCCGATGGCGGCCAGGGAGACGATGAGCAGCACGACGGCCAGCGCGGAGCCGTAACCGATGTGGCTGGACTCGCCGATGATGTTGTCGGTGATCAGGAGGGACAGCAGTTCCATCCCGGGCTTGCTGCCGACGCCGCCGCCGAGCACGTACACCACGTCGAAGGCGCGCAGCGACTCCATGACGGTGACGACCAGGATGATGACGTTGACCGGCCGCAGCGCCGGGAAGACCACCTTGAGGAAGGTCTGCCGGCCGTTGGCGCCGTCGAGGGCCGCGGCCTCCTTCAAAGCGGGGTCGAAGCCCTTCAGTCCGGCCAGGTAGAGGATCATGATGTAGCCGGTGTGCCGCCAGGCCGAGGCGACCAGCACGGACCACAGGTTGAGGTCCGGGTCCCCGAGCCAGTCGATGTGGTGGCCGGGGGCCGCGGCGTTGATGATCCCGTCGAGCAGCCCGGTGTCGGGGTTGTAGATGATCTCCCAGATCAGGCCGACCACGGCCAGGGAGAGCACCATCGGCAGGAAGATCGCGGTCTGGTAGACCCGGGTGAAGCGCAGTTTCCGGTCCAGCTGGTAGGCGAGGAAGATGCCGAACGGGGTCGGCAGCAGCGCCGTGAACAGCAGCCAGGTCACGTTGTGCCGCACCGCGGGCCAGAACGGCGGGTAGTTGGTGAAGATCTGCCGGTAGTTCTCCAGCCCGGTCCAGTGGATGTCGGACAGCGCGATGCCGTCCCAGCTGGTGAACGACAGGCCCATGGAGGCCAGCGCGGGCAGCCAGACGAAGAACAGCAGCGCGACCAGCGGGATGCCCACGGCGACGGTCAGGAAGAGGCGGTCGCCGGGGCCCAGCCGGCGGGCACGGGACCTTGCGCGCGCGGGGGGACGCGAGGAGGGCTGCGCAGAGGGGGGAGCGGACGGCACGGTGTTCCTTCCGGTCCGGGTCAGGCGGTGAAGAAGCGGGACCGCTGCGACTCGATCTGCTTCAGCAGGGACGAGGCGTCGTCGGGGTGGCCCAGCCACTGCGTGAGCCCGGGCAGCACGACCGTGGAGACGAAGCCGGGGTCGCTGTCGCGGTCCGCGAACTGCGTGATGTGCTTGGCGGAGGCGATGAGTTCGGCGGACTTCTTCTGCAGCGGGTTGTACGAGCCGGTGTCCGCCTTCGCGTGCACGGCGACGTTGCTCGGGTCCACGCCCATGTAGAGGTTCTCGGCGCCGGCGCTGCCCAGGAACTCCAGCAGCTTCTTCGCGCCGGCCTCGTTCTTCGGCTTGCGGCTGAGCATGAAGCCGTCGGTGGGCGCCTCGACGGCGTCCTGGCCCTGCGCCGGGTCGATCTCGGGGAAGGGGAAGAAGTCGATGTCGTCGCGGAGCTTCTCGTCGGAGATCTGCTGCCCGACGAAGAGCCCGATGATCGCCATGCCGGACTTCTTGTCCAGCAGCGACTGGGCGGCGTCCTGCCAGGAGCGGCCCGCCGCACCCTGCTGGTAGTACGGGGCGATCTCGCGCCACAGGTCGAAGACGGCGACGGTGCGGCGGTCGGTCCAGGCGACCTCGCCGCGCATCAGCTGCATGTGGAAGTCGTAGCCGTTGGCCCGCAGGTCGAGGTAGTCGAAGGCGCCCAGGATGCTCCAGGCGTCGCCGCCGCCGTAGCCGGAGGCGATGGGCGACAGGCCGTCCTTCTTCATCCGCTTGGCCAGCGCGGTGAACTCCGACCAGGTGCGGGGGGCGGTGTAACCGCGCTCCTGGAACAGGCTCTTGCGGTAGAAGACGGCCCACGGGTAGTTGTACAGCGGTACGAAGTAGTACTTGCCGTCCTCGCCGCGCGACAGCTGCTTGGTCGCGTCGCTGAAGCCGTCGCCTATCTTCTCCCACACGTCGTCCAGCGGCGTGCACAGGCCCTTCTTGGCGAAGTACTGCATCCGGTACCCGGCGAACCAGGTGAAGACGTCGTCCGGCGTGCCCTGGAGGTAGGTGGAGATGCTCTTCTGGAAGCTGTCGTGGTCCACGGTGTTGGTCTTCACCGTCAGACCGCTGTCCTTGGTGAAGGCCTTGGTCACCGCCGCGTAGGCGGACTTGGGCGTGGCGTCGGCGCCGTTGGACCCGAAGGTCACCGTCTTGGGGTCGGCGCCCGCTCCCCCGCCGCAGGCGGTGAGCAGCGGCGCGGCCAGGGCGGCCGCCCCGAGGCCGAGCATCCCGCCGACCACGCGGCGGCGGCCGGGCTGGGAAGCGGTGGGGGAAGTGCGGCTCTGCAGCGTCATCGCTACTCCTTTGGCGTGTCTGATCTGATGAAGGACTGGATCGCGGTGGCCGCGGCCCCGCGCGCCCACTCGTCGAAGGGCAGCGGTCGGGTCTGCAGGTCGCACTGCGCGGCCGTACCGAAGGCGGAGGCGGTGAAGGCGTCGCGGATCTGGTCGGCGAACAGGTCGTAGGCCGCCAGGCCCTCGCCGGAGATGATCACGCGTTCCGGGCCCAGCAGGTTGGCCACGGCGCCGATGGCCCGGCCGATCGCCTCACCCGCCCGCGCGTACACCGCGCGGGCCCCGGGGTCGCCCCGGTGGGCGAGTTCGAGGGCTTCGGCGGCGTCGGCCACCTCGACCCCGGTCGCCGCGCGCACGTCCCGGACGATCGCGGGATCGGCGGCGATGGCCTCCACGCAGCCGCGGTTGCCGCAGTGGCACAGCGGTCCCGCGGGGTCGATGGCCAGGTGGCCGATCTCGCCGGCCACACCGTAGGCGCCGGAGACCACGGTGCCGTTGACGACCAGGCCGCAGCCGATGCCGGCGCCCACGGTGACGACGGCGAAACCGGTGAGCCCGACGCCCGCCCCGAACCACTGCTCGGCGACGGTGAGGGCCCGTACGTCGTTTTCGACGGTGACCGGCAGGCCGGTCACCGTCGCCACGATCTCGGCCAGGGGGATATCCCGCCACTCCAGGAACGGCGACCAGCGCACGACCCCGGCCACCCGGTCGACGTCGCCCGAGACGGCCACGCCCAAGCCGCGGACCTGAACGCCGAAACCGTCCGCCTCGGTGCGCAGTTCCTGCACCAGGCCTGCGAGTTCGGCCAGCACAGAGCCGGGATCACGGCTGGTGAGCGGCACGTGCCGGGCGACCCGGATGCGGCAGCACAGGTCGGTGAGGACGCCGATGATCTCGTCACCGGTCACCTTGACGCCGATGAACAGCGCCCGTCCGGCGTCCACACGGACCTGGTTGGCGGGCCGCCCGAGTGCGGTACGGGCTGCCCCGTCCGCCTCGTCCACCAGGTAGCCGGCCTCGATGAGGGGCCGGACCGCCTTGGTGACCGCGGCGGCGGACAGCCCGGCGCGGCGGGCGATGTCGGCCCGGGTCAGGGGCCCGTGCGACAGCACGATGGTGAAGATCTGCGAGGCGGCCGGGGTTTGCGCCGGTATCGCCTCGCCGGGTGGGGTCGAGCGCATGGCCGGGAACCTAGGTCTGTTCTTTTCTGCTGTCAATGAAAGAAACGAGGTTGGTCGGAAGCTGCGGTTTTGAACCTGCCCCGGCTTGCAAAGGACAGCACCTGGTGGGTGTTGACATCTGATCAAAGGTCACGATTGGCTTTCGCCATTCGCCTCGTGGCGTCGACCGAACGTGAGGACCCATGGCCCTGATCTCCTTCGCCCCGCACACCGGGGTCTGGCTGCTCTCCACCGCGCGCACGTCGTACGCGCTGCGGACCGACGAGACCGGGGCACCGTGTCACGTCGCCTGGGGACCGCGGCTGACTCTCGCGGAGGCGGCGGAACTGGCCGTTCCCCTCGCTCCGCCGGCCAGCAGCTTCGAAGGGCGCCCCGCGGTGGGCGAGGAGCTTCCCGTCGACGGCGGCGCACGCTACGGGGTGCCGTCCCTCCAGGTCCGCCTCGCCGACGGCTCGCGCGCCTTCGAGTGGGAGCCGGCCGGCCACCGGCTCGACGAATCGACGCCCGGCACGGCCGAGTTGGCGCTCGCCTACCGCGACCGCGGGTACCCGCTGGAGGTGACGCTCCACTACCGGGTCCACGAGGACACCGATGTCGTCGAGCGCTGGACCGTCCTGCGCAACGCCGGCGACCAGGAACTCGCCCTGCCGCGCGCCGACTCCGCCGCCTGGACGCTGCCCGCGCTGCCCGGCCACCGGCTCAGCCACGTCACCGGCCAGTGGTCCGCGGAGAACGGGCTGCACCGCGAGCCGCTCCCGGCCGGCGAGACCGTCCTCACCAGCCGGCGCGGCGTCACCAGCCACCACGCGAACCCGTGGGTCATGCTCGACGCGGGCGACGCGACGGAGGATCAGGGCCGGGTGTGGAGCGCCGCCCTGGCGTGGAGCGGCAGTTGGCGCATCACCGCGCAGCGCACCCCCGACGGCCGGGCGGGCTTCACCGGCGGCGCGGGCCACGACGGCGCGAGCCTGCGGCTGGCACCCGGCGAGGAGTTCACCACCCCCGTCATGGCCGGGCTCTTCAGCGAGGGCGGTTTCGGCGCGGCGAGCCGCGCCTGGCACGCGTACACCCTCGCGCACGTCCTGCCCCGGCCGCGCGAGACGGCGCCCGTGCTCTACAACTCCTGGGAGGCGACGGGCTTCGACGTCGAACCGGCCGCGCAGGCCGCGCTCGCCGCGCGCGCCGCGGCGCTCGGCGTCGAGCTGTACGTGGTCGACGACGGCTGGTTCGGCGGACGCCGCCACGACCGCGCGGGACTGGGCGACTGGACGCCCTCACCGGACCGCTTCCCGGACGGGCTCGGCCCGCTGGTCGGCGAAGTGCACCGGCTCGGCATGAAGTTCGGCCTCTGGGTGGAACCGGAGATGGTCAATGCCGACAGCGACCTGTACCGCGAGCACCCGGACTGGGTGCTGCACGTCCCCGGCCGTACGCGGACCGAGCTGCGCAATCAGCTGGTGCTCAACTTCGCCCGCAGCGACGTCGCCGACTGGGCGTACGGCTGGCTGACCCGCCTGGTCGCCGAGCACGGCATCGACTTCCTCAAGTGGGACATGAACCGCGCCTTCAGCGAGGCGGGCTGGCCGGAACGCGACGGCGGCGCCGACCGCCTGTGGACCGGTTACGTGCACCACCTCTACGGCGTCCTCGACCGGCTCCGGGCAGACCACCCGAATCTGCGCATCGAGGCGTGCAGCGGCGGCGGCGGCCGCGTCGACCTCGGCATCCTGGCCCGCACCGACCAGGCGTGGACCTCGGACAACACCGACGCCGCCGACCGCACCCGCATCCAGCACGGCCACACCCAGGTCTACCCCGCCCGCACCATGGCCGCCTGGGTCACCGACGTCCCGAACCAGCTCACCGGCCGTACGGTCCCGCTGCGCTTCCGCTTCCACGTGGCGATGGCCGGCCTGCTGGGCATCGGCGGCGACCTGAGCCGCTGGCCGGAGGACGACCTCGCCGAGGCGGCGGAGCTGGTCGCGGAGTACAAGACGGTCCGTCACATCGTCCAGCACGGGATCCTGCACCGCCCGGCCGGACCGGACGGCAACGGACCGACCGTCGTCCAGTACGCCTCCCCGGACGGCGAGGAGGCGCTGCTGCTGGCCTGGCGCCCGCCGCTCCCCCACGGCACGCCCCAGCGCCCCGTGCGACTCGCCGGCCTCACCCCCGGCGCCCGCTACCGCGACGCCCGCACCGGCGCCGTCCACCACGCCGCGGTCCTGACGGGGTACGGGCTCCCGCTGGGCCTTCCCGCGCGGGACTGGGCGAGCACCGCGGTGCACCTGGTACGCGTACCGGAGGGCGGGACCGCCTGACCGGCCCCGCCCTCCGGTACGCCCGTGAGCCCGCCCCGGACCCGGTCCCCGGGGCGCGGCGCACGGTCAGTTCTTGACCGCGAGCACCCATTCGTCGACGGAGACGACGGCCGCCTGCCGCGGGAAGACCTTCTCCGTCAGCACGCGGTGCACCTCCGGGTCCGCGTCGAGGCAGCCGTCGGACAGCACGGTGAGGCCGAAGTCCAGGTCGGCGGCCTGGCGGAGGGTGGACAGCACGACCCCGCTGGTGGCGATGCCGCTCAGGACGAGGCTGTCGATACCGCGGGCGCGCAGGACCATGTCGAGGTCGCTGCCGGCGAAGGCGCTGACGCGCTTCTTGGTGACGACCAGGTCGCCGGGCTCGGGGGCGACGGCGGGGTGGATCTGCGCCGCGGGGTCGCTCTCGGCGAACGCGCCGGTCCCGGCGAGCGCGCTGAAGGTCTTGTTGCGGGGGCTGACCTCGGGGTGCCCGTCGCGGAAGCCGATGACGACGTACAGGACCGGGATGCCGGAGGCGTGGGCCGCGTCGACGGCGCCGCGCAGGCGCGGCAGGTAGTCGCTGTCGGTGGCGAAGCGGTCGACGATGCCCCGCTGGACGTCCATCACGAGGAGTGCGCTGTGCGCCATGCTTCTGTTTCCTGTCCTTCGTCGGTGCCGGCCGGTGTGCCCGGTGCGGCCTTGTGGTGCTTGCCGCGGAGCGCCGAGGCGGCGGCGGCGATCAGGGACATCGCCGTGGCGGCGGTGAAGACCGTGACGAGCCCGTGGTGGAAGGGCCCGGAGACCAGTTCGGGGAAGAACCCGGTGCCGGTCAGGGCGTCGACGTTGGGCCGGGGCAGGGAGTGCAGCACGCCGCTGGGCCCGAGCAGGTGGCTGATGGGGTTGTTGCCGAGGAAGGTGGCGAACAGCGTGCTGACCGGAGGCAGTCCGGCCACCTGGCTCGCGGTGCCCGCGGGCACGCCCTGGCTCCGCAGACCGCTCTCCAGCGCACCGGGCAGCGAGCCGGCCAGGCCGGAGATCATGAGGGAGAAGGACAGCCCGATGGACAGGGCGGTGCCCGAGTTCTGGAACGTCGAGCGCATGCCGGAGGCGACCCCGCGCTGGTCCGGCGCCACACTGCCCATGATCGCGGAGGTGTTGGGCGCCGAGAACATGCCCTGCCCGATGCCGCTGAGCAGCAGCAGGCCCGCGAAGGCCGGATAGGGGAAGTTCACGGGCAGCATGAGCAGCCCGACGAATCCGGCGGCGACCAGCAGCAGTCCGGTCGTGGAGAACAGCCGCGCGCCGAAGCGGTCCGACAGGTAGCCGGAGGCGGGGCCGGCGATGAGGAACCCGACGGTGAGCGGCAGCATGAAGATGCCCGCCCACAGCGGGGTGTCCTCGAAGGCGTAGCCGTGCAGCGGCAGCCAGATGCCCTGCAACCAGATGATCAGCATGAACTGCAGCCCGCCGCGGGCCACGGAGATGAGCAGCGCCGCCAGGTTGCCGGCCGCGAAGGCCCGGATACGGAAGAGGCCGAGACGGAACATGGGTTCGGCGATGCGGGTCTCGACCACGCAGAACACCAGCAGCAGCGCGACCCCGGCCGCCAGGCCGCCGAACACCCAGGGGTTGGTCCAGCCGGTGGGGTGACCCCCGTAGGGCTGGATGCCGTAGGTGATCGCGGCGAGCAGCCCGCCCGCCCCGGCGGTGAAGGTGATGTTGCCGATCCAGTCGATGCGGCCGGGTCTGCGGACGCCGGTCTCGCGGAGGCTGCGGTACGACCAGACGGTGCCCACGATGCCGATGGGGACGCTGATCCAGAACACCGCGCGCCAGTGGATCGTGGCCAGCAGCCCGCCCGCGAGCAGTCCGAGGAACTGCCCTGCCAGGGCGGTGATCTGGTTGATGCCGAGCGCCATCCCGCGCTGTCTGGAGGGGAAGGCGTCGGTGAGGATGGCCGCGGAGTTGGCCGTGAGCATCGCACCGCCGACGGCCTGCACGACGCGGAAGCCGATCAGCCACAGCGCACCCGAGCCGCCCTTGAACGGGTCGAGCGACAGCGCGAGCGAGGCGCAGGCGAAGATCGCGAAGCCCATGTTGTACATGCGGACGCGGCCGAACATGTCGCCGAGCCGGCCGAGCGCGACCACCAGGACCGCGGACACCAGCAGGTAGCCCAGGATCATCCAGAGCAGGTAGCCGATGTTGCCGGGCGCCAGCGGGTCCAGGCCGATGCCGCGGAAGATCGCCGGGAGCGAGATGATCACGATCGAGCCGTCGATGGTCGCGATCAGGACGCCCAGCGTGGTGTTGGAGAGCGCGACCCACTTGTAGCGGCCGTCGTCCTCCGGCCGTCCGGTGCCTTCGGGGCGGGCCGTCGTGCCCGCCGCCGCGCCCTTCACAGCCGCTCCGAGAGCCGGTCCAGCAGCGGCAGCACGGCCAGCAGCCGGTGCCGTTCGTCGTCGGTGAACTCGGCCCGGATGACCGCGCCCAGTCGCTGCACGGACTCCGAGCGCCGGTCGGCGAGCACCTTGCGGCCGGCGTCCGTCACCGTCACCACCGCGCGGCGGCCGTCGGCGGCGTCCGGGCGGCGGCTGACCAGTCCCCGTTCCTCCAGGCCCGCGAGGGTCGTGGCCATGGCCTGCGGGCGTACGCGCTCCAGTTCGGCGAGCGACCCGGGGGAATCCGGTCCCTCGCGGTCCAGCCGGGCCAGCACGGACACCTCGGAGAGCGTCACGTCCCCCACGGCGTGTGCCTGTCGCAGTCGGCGGGCGATCCGGCCCACGGCCAGCCGGAGTGCCGCTCCGACCTCCGTGGGGTCGTCCGCCACCGGCGGAATGTCATCCATGATTAATTACAATAGCTTAATCAATTGCCCGTAACTACCCCGCGCCGACGGGCCGGGGCGGGCGCGGACACCGGGCGGCCGTCACCCCGGTCCTGACGTCCGGGTGGTCGCCGGGACAGGTGCGCCCTACGTTGGAGGTGGGAGCGGCGCCGCTCAGGCGCTGCTGCGACGCCGCTCCACGGCCTCGCAGTCCACCGATGGTGAGGTACCCCATGAAGATCCAAGGGTCGGCCGCTCTGGTCACCGGCGCCAACCGCGGACTCGGAGAGCAGTTCGTACGGGCGCTCCTGGAGGCGGGAGCGGCCAAGGTCTACGCCGGGGCGCGCGATCCCGGGAAGGTCACCGTGCCCGGGACGGTTCCGGTCGCCCTGGACATCACCGACCAGGAGTCCGTGCAGGCGGCGGCCGAGCAGGCCCAGGACGTGACGCTCCTCGTCAACAACGCGGGGTCGACGACCCGGGCGCATGTGCTCACCTCCGACCTGGACTCGTTCCGCAAGGAGTTCGAGACGCACGTCCTCGGCACCCTCGCGATGTGCCGGGCCTTCGCGCCGGTCCTCGGCCGCAACGGCGGTGGCGCGATCGTCAACGTCCTGTCCGTGCTGTCCTGGGTGTCGGTCCCGGCCAGCGCCGGATACGCCGCCGCCAAGTCCGCCGAGTGGTCCGTGACCAACGCCCTGCGGGTGGCGCTGGCCGAACAGGGCACGCAGGTCACCGCCGTGCACGTCAGCTACCTCGCGACGGAGATGGCCGCCCGGATCCCCGGGCCCAAGGCCGATCCCGCCGTGGTGGCCCGAACGGCCGTCGACGGGGTCGACGCGGGACTGGACGAGGTGCTCGCCGACGACGTCAGCCGGCAGGTCGAGGCGGCGCTGGCCGCCGGACCCGAGGCGCTGTACCCCCAACTGTCCGGCGGGCCCCCGCTGGTCTGACCGCCCGGCTCGGCCGGTTCAGTGGGGAAGGAGCTGCTGGCCGCCGTCGATGTCGTAAGTCGCGCCCGTGAGCGCGTCATTGGCCATGATGTGCAGCGCCAGGGAGGCGACGTCGCCCGGGCCGACGACCCGCCGGATGGGCAGCCTGGAACGCAACTCCTCCCGCCGCGCGTCGAGTTGATCGCCCAGCAGTGAGGCCGACAGCGGTGTGTCCACGAATCCCGCCGCGATGGCGTTGACACGGACCGGCGCGATCTCCAGCGCGAGATTGGCGACGAGGGCGGGCAGCGCCGCCGTCATGGCACCGACGACGGACATGCCGATGCCGGGGCGCCGGGCGCCGGTGCCGCCCATGAACAGCAGCGTTCCCCCGGCCCTGACCTTCCGGCGGCCGTGCAGGGCGACCGCGAGCGTCATCCCCAGGCGGTCGCTGAACTGCCGGCGGGCCGCGGTGAGGTCCATGCCGCCGAGCGGCATGTAGGCGGGACTGCCGGCGGTGACCATCACGTGGTCGACCGGCTCCCGCAACGCCTCGAAGAACTCCTCGACGCGGTCGGTGTCGTTGGCGTCGAACGCCGCCGTCGCCTGCGGCCGGAGCTCGACCGCGGCCCGCTCCAGCCGTTCCGGGTCGCGCGCGACGAGGATCAGCCCGCCGCCCGCCGCCCGTACCTGGCGCGCTGTCTCCAGTCCGATGCCCGCGCTCGCGCCGATCACCACGACCGTACGGCCGGCAAGGCCCGAGGGACCGTGCGGACCGGACACGCCGGGCGCCGCGGTCATCGCGCGACCTCACGGCCGTGGTCGCCGCCGCCTTCGCGGACGCGGTGCGGCTCGCTGCTCATCCGTGCCTCCCCGGGGTCGGCTTCCGCTCCATCGTCCCGCCTCGGCCGGCCGATCGCCCGTCGGCCGCCCGCGGCGCAAGGGGCGGTGTCGGTCCCCCCGACTATCGTCACCGCCCGTGACCGAGAGTTCCCACCTGGACGCCGTGCGCACCTCGTACGACACCGTCGCCGCCGACTACGCCCGGTTCTTCGGCGCCGCGCTCGCCGAACCCCCGCTCGACCACGCGATGCCGGCCGCGTTCGCCGACCTCGTCCGCGCCGGCGGCTCCGGCCCCGTCGCCGACCTCGGCTGCGGACCGGGCCGGGTCACGGCGCACCTCGCCTCGCTCGGGCTCGACGCGTTCGGCGTCGACCTGTCGCCGGGCATGGTGGAGGTGGCCCGCCGCACCTACCCCGGTCTGCGGTTCGAGGTGGGCGCGATGCCGGCGCTCGACCTGCCCGACGGCGGGCTCGGCGGCGTCCTGTCCTGGTACTCCACGGTGCACACCCCGCTGCGGGAGCTGCCGGCCGTCGTCGCCGAGTACCACCGTGTCCTGGCGCCCGGCGGCCACCTGCTCCTCGCCTTCAAGGCCGGCGACGGGCACGTCCGGCTGGAGCACGCCTACGGCCACCCCGTCACGCTGGACGTCCACCGCCACCCGCCGGACCGCGTCGCCGCGCTGCTGGCCGAAGCGGGATTCACCGAGACCGCGTGCCTGGTGCGGGCGGCACGCGGCGACGAGCGGACGCCGCAGGCGTTCCTGCTGGTCCGCAGGGCCGACGGCTTATCACACACGGTGGCATCGGTGGCACACGAATCCACGTGGACGCCCGGCGGTCCGCTGTCATATGTTCCTGCCTGCCCGCCCGCGGCGGGCGCACCACTCGCACACGATCCCTTGGGGGGGATTTCGTCATGTCCATCAGCCCTGCCGGTCCGCCGGGCGGTGTCCCGCACTACCCGTCCGGCCTGACACCGACGCCGCCACCGCAGACTGTTCCCGGCGTGCTCCGGTCGCCGCTCGGCCTGGCGAACGCGGTCACCGCGCTGCTGGCGCTGGTGCTGGCGTGCGACGTGTTCTCGATCGCCGCCGACATCAACCTCTGGTCGGTCGCCGGCTCGGTCGTGGCGGACGGCCCCATGTCGGTCAGCGTCGACGACGCCGACCGTGCGGAGCTGCTGCTGTCCGTCACCGCGCTCTTGCAGGGACTCGGCTTCCTGGCCACGGCGGTCGTCTTCATCATCTGGTTCCACCGGGTGCGCGGGAACGGAGAGATCTTCTCGCCCAACGGCTTCGACAAGGGCCGCGGGTGGGCCATCGGCGGCTGGTTCGTTCCCTTCCTCAACCTCCGCCTCCCCTACCGCATCGCCCGTGAGACCTGGACCGCGAGCACGCAGGCCGCCCCGGACGGCTCGTGGCGTCCCATCCGCACGGGGATCGTCACCGTCTGGTGGGTCGCGCTGGTCGCCGACCGGATCGCGACGCAGCTGACGTCGCAGATGTACTCCAAGGCCGAGTCGTCCGACGCTCTGCGGGACTCCGCGGTCGGCATGTCCCTCTCCGACGGGCTGGACATCGTCGCCGCTGTGCTGGCGATCCTCTTCGTCCGGCGGCTGACCGCCATGCAGCACCTGAAGGCCACCCAGGGCCCGGTGGCCGCTTTCTGAGCTTTCCGGACCCACGCGTCCGGGCGCCGGCCGCGTGCCGGCGCCCGGACGCTTTTCCATCCCGGGTTGCGAGCGGCGCGGGCCCGCGGGGAGGCTGGCAGGGGGAAGGTGCCACGAAGGCGGTGGTGGGACGTGGAGCGCCAGGTGTCGGTGGAGATGACCGGTGAGGGCTATCGCGTCGCGTGCCGGGACACGGGCGTGGTCGGGCTCGGCATGACCGAGTCGGAGGCGTGGACGGACTTCTGGCAGGCGCTGCACGCGGTGTGGAAGGCGCCGGAGGACGCGCGGGCCGCCGCCGAGCGGCGGGACGCGGACCGTGCGCGGCCCCGGATGGACCGGGTGCGCGGCCTGCTGAGCTGAACGCGTCCGCGGCTGACGGGACCGGGCCCCGCCGGTGGGCGCAGGGGCCGCCGTCCCTGCGCCCACGTACGCCGGCGCTCAGCAGGAGAGGTTGTTCCCCGCGGGGACGCCGAGGATCTGGGTGAAGCGCTGGTAGTTGGCCACCCGGCTCTGGACCTGTGCGGGGTTGCGTCCGTCGCACTCCAGGGAGCCGTTGATGGAGCGGATCGTCTGGCCGAAGCCGGCCTGGTTGACCATCGCGTTGTGGCCGGTCATGGTGCCGGGGCCGCTCTGGGTGTTCCAGTACCAGAGGCCGGTCTTCCAGGCGACGGCCGCGTCCTGTTCGACCAGCCAGGGGTTGTGCAGCAGGTCGATGCCGAGTGCGTCGCCGGCGGCCTTGTAGTTGAAGTTCCAGCTGAGCTGGATCGGGCCGCGGCCGTAGTACGCGGACTGCCCGGCGGGGCAGCCGTAGGGCTGGCTGCTGTCGCAGTAGTGGGGGTAGTTGGCGGTGTTCTGCTCGACGATGTAGACGAGGCCGCCGGTCTCGTGGGCGATGTTGGCGAGGAAGGCCGCGGCCTCCTGCTTCTTGACGGTGTCGCTGCCGGTGTTGGCGAAGCCGGGGTAGGCGGACAGGGCCGCGACCAGGCCGCTGTAGGTGTAGAAGCCGTTCCGGCCCGGGAACATCTGGTTGAACTGGGCCTCGCTGACCACGAATCCGGACGGGTTGCCCGGGTTGCCGGGGTCGGTGCCACCGCCGCCGCAGGTGCCCTGGTCGGCCCAGACGCCCCACTCACCGGTGGTGCCGGGCGTCTCGTTCTGGGTCCACCACTTGGCCTGCCAGTTGTGGCCGCCGTAGGCGGCCGTCATCCCGTTCGTGTAGACCGAGGATGCGCTCCACGGGGCCGCGCAGGTGGCGGCGGAGGCGGTTCCGGAGGGGATGGCCACTGCCATGCCGGCGGCGGCCGCGAGGGTGGTGAGGAGTGCCAGAGTGCGTCGCATGACCGTAACTGCTCCTTGCGTGGGGGGAGTTGCATCTCGCACTGAGCAATGAACCGGATTGGCCTATACCTGTCAAGGTCTAGACCAACGCACGTTCCGCTTGAGGTCGCGCCCCAGCGGCGTAGCGTGAGTGGAGTGCGGGGGGACAGCGGCAGGGGGACCTCGGCGCTACGAGGAGCGTGGGCGATGGGCAACCCCTCGGCCGGCCGGCTGCGCGAGCGTGTCCGCGGCCAGGTGATCACCCCCGGCAGCGAGGACTACGACCGGGCGCGCACCGTCCGCAACGCCATGATCGACAAGCGCCCCGCGGCCGTGGTGCGCTGCGCCGGCGCGGACGACGTCAGGGCCGTCGTGGACTTCGCCCGGGACAACGGGCTCGAACTCGCCGTGCGCGGCGGCGGGCACAGTGTGCCCGGCTTCGGCACGTGCGACGGCGGTGTCGTCGCCGACCTGTCGCCGATGCGCGCGGTGCGGGTGGACCCGCGGACGCGCACCGCGCGCGCCGAGGGCGGGGCCACCTGGGACGACTTCAACACGGCGACCCATGCCCACGGACTGGCGACGACCGGTGGCATCGTCTCCACCACCGGCGTCGGTGGGCTGACCCTCGGCGGGGGCATCGGATACCTGAGCCGGGCGCTGGGCCTCAGCTGCGACAACCTCGTCTCGGCGGACGTCGTGACCGCGGACGGGAACCTGGTCGTGGCGAGCGGCAAGGAGCACGAGGACCTGTTCTGGGCGCTGCGCGGCGGGGGCGGCAACTTCGGGGCCGTGACCGCGTTCGTGTTCCGGCTGGCACCGCTGACCGACGTGTACGGCGGACTGATGCTCTACGAGATGGACCACGCCGCCACGGTGCTGCGCGCCTACCGCGACGCCATCGCCGCCGCACCGGAACGGCTCTGCGTCTTCCCCGCGTTCCACATCGCGCCGCCGCTGCCGTTCATCCCCGAGGACCGGCACGGCGACCGGTTCGTCGCCCTGGTGGCGTGCTGGACCGGGCCGCCGGAGGAGGGCGAACGGGTCCTGCGCCCGTTCCGCGACGCGGCACCCGTGGCCGCCGAGCACGTCGGCCCGATGCCCTACCCGGTGATGAACAGCCTCTTCGACGCGATCCTGCCGCCCGGCCTCCAGCACTACTGGAAGGCCGCGTTCGCCGCCGAGCTGACCGACGAGGCCTTGGTGGCCCATGTCGCGCACGCCCCCGGACTGCCCGCGGTCAACACGGCCGTCCACATCTACCCGATCGACGGCGCCTGCCACCGGGTCGCCCCGGACGCGACCGCCTTCGCCTACCGCGACGCCTCCTTCGCGGCCGTCATCGCCGGAATGTGGCCCGACGCCGCGGCCAACGACGCCAACATCGCCTGGGTGCGCGGCTACTACGAGGCGATCGCACCGCACTCCCAGGAGGGCGGCTACGTCAACTTCATGGCGGGCGACGACCAGGGCCGCGTCCGGGCCAACTACCGCGGCAACCACGACCGCTTGGTGGAGGTGAAGAGGGCCTGGGACCCGGGCAACCTCTTCCACCTCAACCAGAACATCAGGCCTTGACGGGAGAGCCCTGAGGCGCGGGCACCGGAAGGAAGATGCCGCCGCGCGCGGCGGCCCGCGCCGTACGCACCGCCACCGTGGTCCATGCCACGACGAGCAGGGTGCCGAGCACGACGGCCGCGCCCTGGAAGGCCGTTGCGTGCAGGCGCAGCGCGAGCGCGCTCGTGCCGGTGACGCAGGTGCCGACGGGGAAGGTGAAGCTCCACCAGGTCAGCGAGAAGGGCAGGCCGCTGCGCGCGGTGCGCACCGTGAGGGCGGCCGCCAGGACGAGCCACATCATCGCGAAGCCCCAGACGGGCACCCCGTACAGCAGGCCGAACACCTCGGCGCCGGAGGCGTACGGACGCGGCAGAACCGAGGGTGCCACCCCGCCGAGCAGATTGGCGGCGGTCACCGACTGGCCGAGCGGTCCGAGCACGATCCAGAGCGTCGGCACCATGGCGGCGGGGCCCGTCTTGTGGTGCATGAGCCGGCTCCACACCTGGGTGATGATCACCAGGCTCGCGATCAGGCTCATACCGAACATCGCGTAGCACGCCAGCAGCAGCGTGAGCCGTCCCTGCCCCGGAGCGAGGTGCGGGATCAGGGCGGCACCGGTGGCGGCCGACACCATCGGGGGCACGACGGGCATCAGCCAGCCGCCGAAGGCCGCGTCCTCGGTCACGCGGTGGTCGGTCATGGCGCGGTACGGGATCCACACCCAGGTCACCAGGCCCAGCAGGGTGCCCGCCGACCAGAGCACCACGTCGACGACGAGCGCCGGGCGCTCGCCGATCCACGCGGAGCCCAGCGTCAGGGTGCCGACCCCGACCGTCATCAGCGCCATCGCGGGGGCGCCCCAGAAGTGCGCCATGACCGGGTGGCCGGCGTGCGCGCGGCCCCGCTCGGGGTGGCGCGTCCAGTGCACGGACCAGGCGGCGGTGAGCACGAGGAGCCAGGCGGCGGCCAGGGCCCAGACGACGGTGGCGAACGTCCGCAGTCCCGGCACGTGCACGGGGAGGCCGGCCGCGGCGACGGCGACGATGCCGGTGCCCATGACGGAGGCGTACCAGTTGGGACCGAGGTCGCGGAAGAGCTGGGAGGGGTGGTCCAGCTCCCGCAGCAGGCCGGTGCGCGGGTGGGCGCCGGCCCTTGGCGGGGCGGTGAGCGAGGTGTGCATGGCCTCAGCCTCCCGTCGCCCCGCGGACGCCGGTAGGGATCATTCGGCGATGGGGTCATAGACTCGGCCTATGCCCCTGCCCGAGCGAGTGAGCGACCTGGCGGCGTACGACCTGCTGCTGTCCGTCGCCCGCCTGGGCAGCGTGGGCGCGGCCGCCCGCGCGCACGGCATCAGCCAGCCCTCCGCCAGTTCCCGGCTCCGCCATCTGGAACGCCGGCTCGGGCTCCCGCTGCTGGAGCGGTCGCCGCGCGGTTCGCGGCTCACCGAGCAGGGCGCGCTGGTCGCCGACTGGGCGCGCACCGCGGTCGACGCCGCGGCCTCGCTGGACGCGGGCGTGACCTCGCTGCTGGGCACCACCGGGAGCCGGCTCCAGGTGGCGGCCAGCATGACGGTGGCCGAGTACCTGCTCCCCCAGTGGCTGGCGGTGCTGCGGGTCCGTGCGCCGCACACCTCGGTCGCCTTGACCGCGGGCAACTCCGACGAGGTCGCCGCCGCCGTACGGGAGGGCCGGGCCCATCTCGGATTCGTCGAGGCCCCCGACGTCCCGCGCGGGCTGACCGCCCGCACCGTGGGACACGACGAGCTCACGGTGATCGTGGCCCCCGCCCACCCCTGGGCGCGGCGCCGCTCGGGGATCACCGCGGGCGAGCTGGCCGCCGCACCGCTGGTCGCCCGGGAGCGCGGCTCCGGCACCCGGCGCTATCTGGAGCGGGCCCTCGACGGGGTGGGCGCGGTCCCCCTCGCCGCGCCGCTGCTCGAACTCCCCTCGACGACCGCCATCAAGACCGCCGTCGCCGACGGGGTCGCCCCCGCGGTCCTCAGCTCGCTCGCGCTCACGGCCGAGCTGGCCAACGGCACCGTGGTCGCCGTCCCGGTACGTGACCTCGATCTCACCCGCGCCCTGCGGCTGGTCCATCCCCGGACCAGCCCGCCCACCGGCGCGGCCGGCGAACTGGCGGCGATCGCCCGGCACGGCGGTCCGTCGGCCGCCGCCTGAGCCACCGCCACGACCTATCATTGAAGGGCGGCAACGATCCGCTCCGACGGATGGTTTCCCGCTTGATACGGTGACCGACGTGACAGGACACGAGAACGCGAACCGGGACCCCGCATCCGATCCGCTGGACCGGCTCGGCTTCCTGTTGGCCCGTCACGGAGCCGTCGCCAAGGACCGTGTGCACCATGCGTTCGCCGTCTGCGGACTGGCCCCCCGTCAGGGCACCACGCTGATGCTGCTCGGCAGGTCGGGCGACATGAGCCAGCAGGCGCTCGCCGGTGAACTGGGCGTCGACCCCAGCATCATGGTCGGCATCCTCAACGACCTGGAGTCCTGCCACCTCCTGGAGCGCCGCCGCGACCCGGCCGACCGCCGGCGCCACATCGTCACCATCACCGAGGCGGGCGCCGACACCCTGACGCGGGTGGAGAAGGCCCTGCACGAGGTGGAGAGCGAGCTCTTCGCCGACCTCGCCCCCGAGGAGCTCACCGCACTGCGCGGTCTCCTGGCCCGGGTCAGGACGTCTCCGGCCGCTTCCCCGTGCGACGAGGTCTGAGGAGCCCCGGCCGGCTCCGGCCCGCACCGCGGGCGGTACGCGAAGAGCGGGTGGCCGTCACATCCGAGCGTCCCCACGCGCGATGACGGGCCACCCGCCCTGGCGGACAGGGCGACAGCCGTGTCCTGTCAGCCGCACTTACCGTCCCCACGGGCGCGGCCTCCTGCGCCTCCCTCACAGAGCGCAGGGCCTTCACCCCGGCCTCACAGGTTCGGGGCGAAATTGAACGTACACGACGGTTGATCCATATCAATGATTATGGGCGTGTGACCATGGCCTCAGCCCCTCGCCCCCCGGAGGCGGAATAAAAGGCTCCGCCCGGCGGACGGCCCGGCCCGACCGGCGTGGGGCACCTCACATCGCGCCACCGGGCACCACGATCATCGCCCTGACCTGCGCTTTCACGGAATCACACCTGGTGGGACCGCCGTGCACCGACCCCAGGGCCTTGCGCTCCGCGCGCCCACTGCCGCAGAGTCCACACATATCCGGCCTCGTTCGCTTACGCGGCGATGGGGCAACCGGGCGGGGGGCACATTCGAAAGGGTCCTTGTCCTCCCATGGTTTCCCCACGCAGCAACCAGGCAAAGCACCGCCGCGGTCGGTCCCTGCGGTGGAAGGTGACGACGGCGGCCGTCGCCGCGGCGGCCGCGCTCGGCGGAACCGCCTGGGCGCTGCAGCAGTCCTTCCAGGAACCCGCGGAGGCCGCCGGAAAGCCGCGGCCCGCCGCCGTCTCCCCGGCGCCCGCGTCCCGTACCACCTCGCCCAGCCCCGACGCCGTACCCGGCAAGGGCCTCGACCGGCCGGTCCACGGCGAGCGGAAGGCACCCGGCAAGAAGGACGGCAGCACCACGAGCGGCAGGCCCGCGCACGAGTCACCGTCGCCGAAGGCGGCACCGTCCACCACCCCCGCGAAGGCGACCCATCAGCCCGCCAGGTCCGCCACCCCTGCCAAGCCGGCCGCGCCCACGCACCACCCGTCCCCGAGCGCACCGCACACGACTCACCCGGCCCATCCCTCGGCCAGTCCGTCACCGGTGGTCACCCACCCCGCGCACACACCCCCGGCCACCCCGCCCGCGCCCAGCGAGCCGGCACCCAGCACCCCGCCGGCGAGCCCCGATCCGACGGACACGCCGCCCCCGGCGACGCAGCCCCCGGCGACGGACACGCCGGCCGACGATACGGCCGGCACGGCACCCACCACCGCCACTCCGGAGCACCGGGTACCGCGCGCGCACGGCGAGTGGTGGCAGCACCGCACGCCGAGGTGACACCGCGGGCGCGGGTCAGTGCCCGCGCCCCGAGAAGCGCTCGACGGCCCGCAGGACGGCCTGCTCCATCGCGGGGCTGCCGGTGTGCCCCGAGTCGTCGATGACCTGGAGCTCCGCGTCCGGCCACACCTTGGCGAGTTCCCACGCGGTCGTGAGCGGGCTGCCGAGGTCGAGCCGCCCGTGGATCAGCACTCCGGGGATGCCCGCCAGCCGGTGGGCGTCGCGCAGCAACTGCCCGTCCTCCAGCCAGGCGTCGTGCGAGAAGTAGTGCGCGCAGATCCGTGCGAACGCGATCAGCGCGTCGTCCGCCCGGTCGCTGTAGGCATCGGGCTTCCCCAGGCTCTCGTGGGCGATGACCGCGTCCTCCCAGGTGCACCAGTCCCGCGCGGCCTTGGCGCGCACGGCCTCGTCCGGGCTGTTCAGCAGCCGGCTGTAGGCGGCGACCAGGTCACCGTCCCGGTCCTCGGGCGGCAGCGCGTCGCGGAAGGCCTCCCAGGGGCCGGGCAGCAGGCGGCCGACGCCGCGGTACAGCCAGTCGGTCTCCTCGGGGCGCGTCGTCGTGACGCCGACGATGATGATCTCGGTGACCCGCTCCGGGTGGCGCTCGGCGTACGCGAGGATCAGGGTCGACCCCCAGGAGCCGCCGTAGAGCAGCCAGCGCTCGATGCCCAGGTGCTCGCGCAGCCGCTCCATGTCGGCGATCAGGTGCTCGGTGGTGTTCTCCGCGAGGCTCACGCCCGGGTCGGAGGCGTGCGGCAGGCTCTCCCCGCTGCCGCGCTGGTCGAACATGACGACCCGGTAGAGCTCCGGGTCGAAGCCGTTGCGGGCACCCCGCTTGCCGCCGGAGCCCGGGCCGCCGTGCACGCACACCGCGGGCTTGCCCTCCGGGTTGCCGCTGACCTCCCAGTGGATCAGCTGGCCGTCGCCGACATCGAGCTGTCCCTGTGCGTACGGTGCGGAATGCCTGTACGGCGATGCCACGGCGGTCTCCTCCGGTGAGATGCGGAACGGGCGCGGAGCGCCCGGGTGAGGCTACTGCCCACCCCTGCGCGCTTGGGTGCCTTCGGGCGAATGACGCCCGCGGCACGTTGCGGGGGCGCGGAGCGGTGGTACGAGCCCAGGCGTACGGGAGGTGGTGGCGGGCACATGCCCAGGCGAGCGCACACGCAGGGCGGCCCGGGCCCGGGCATGCCGCCGGGAGACCGCCGCGACCGCATCCGCACGAGCCGCCGGGCGGCGGCCGGCCATTCCCCCGGCACGGCCGGGCTCCGGGTGCTTCCGGCGCTCAACACGGCCGCCGCGTACAGCTGGCGGCTCATCGTCGTCGGCGTGGTCGTCTACGGGATCTTCTCCGTCCTGGGGCGCTTCCACGAGATCGCGGTCGCGGTCTTCCTCGGGCTGGTCGGCACGGCGATACTCCGGCCGGTGGCGGACCTGCTGGCGCGGTGGATGCCCCGGCCGCTGGCGGTCGCGGTGTCAGTGCTCGGCAGCATCGTGCTGGTGCTGGGCGTGCTGGCCCTGGTCGGTGAGGCGGTCGCCCAGGAACAGGAGGGACTGCAGAAGGAGTTCGGGGCCGGGCTGTCCAGAATCGAACGCTGGCTGGAGGCACCGCCGTTCCGGCTCGACCCGAAGGCCCTCACGGACCTCCAGTCCAAGATCGGCGACTGGCTGTCCAGCCACCGCTCGACGCTCATCAGCACCGCGCTGAGCGGCGCCGGACGGCTCATCGAGGTCGGCACGGTTCTCGCGCTCGCCCTGTTCTGCTCGGTCTTCTTCCTGCACTCAGGCGACCGCCAGTGGACCTGGTTCTGCCGTCAACTGCCGCTGTCGGTGCGGGAACGGGTGGCGGTGGGCGGCACGGCGGCGTGGCGCACCTTCACCGGGTACACGCACGGCATCGTGCTCGTGGCCGGCACCAACGCCGTCCTGGTGGGCCTCGCCCTCTACGCGCTCGGCGTGCCGCTCGCCCTCCCACTGGCCCTGCTGGAGTTCTTCGCCGCGTTCGTGCCGCTGATCGGCTCGCCGATCGCGCTCGCCGTGGCCGCGGTGGTGGCCCTGGCCTCCAAGGGCCCCCTGGTCGCGCTGGTCGTCATCGCCCTCATCGTCATCATCGGCCAGATCGAGGGCCACGTCCTGCACCCCCTGGTGATGAGCTGGGCGGTCCGGCTGCACCCGGTCGTGGTCGCCCTCAGCGTCATCGGCGGCGCCATCGCCGCCGGTGTCATCGGCGCGGTCGTCGCCGTCCCCCTCGTCTCCGTCCTGTGGTCCGTCCGCCAGGCGCTGCGCGCGGCGGGAGCGCAGCGGGCGTAGCCCTGCGCGAAGCGGCCGTCGGCCGCCGCCCCGCACCGCGCCGGAGGCACGTCGCTCGACGACTGATCCGCACCGCCGTCAGAGCGTGGGAAGTCGGTCCGCGGCTGTCGGGGAACGTCGCTCCTCGAGCCAGAAGAGGTAGACCCTGAGGTGCGCTGCCAGTTCGCCGTCGAGGTAGTCGGCGTACGCCAGGGCAGCGGCGGCCACTCCTTGCCCGTTACAGGCGTCGTCGGCCTCCCAGTCGGCGCGCCGGTCCGCCAGATACTCCTTGATCCGCTGTCGATCGCGCCACCATTCCCGGGCCGCTGCGGGTGTACCAGTGGGCGTCGCCGTCGCAACCGTAGCCGGAGAAGGCCTCCTCCTCGGCAGCGTCGACCAACCGCTGGAGCTCCTCCGGCGTCCGGGGCTGCCGGTACACGTACTCGGTGAAGTAGTCGGCCTCGTAGAGCACGAGCCCTGGGGCGTGGATCCGGCCCGTACCGCAGTTGTCGGTCTCGGCCCCGTAGAACGGTCCGGGCACGTTGAGCCACTTCCGCTCCGACCACTTCCCCAGGAACGCTCCGCGCGCCTCGCCGAGCAGAGGCACCGGGTCGAAGTAGAGGTCCACGGCAGAAGGCCAGCCCCGCACTGAACCCTTCACCGGACCCCGAGCGAACCGCCCCGGAAGGCGCGCATCGCGCGCGGCGGGAAGGGCGCCGCCGGCCGGAACGTGGGCGTCCGAACATGCGGACGAGGCCGTGCCGGAAGCCCAGGGAGCGTAGTGAAGGCGACTGGCCGAGGCAAGGGCAATTGCGAATTGCGCAAAATCTTGCATGCATGCGCAAGTACGTGTCGGCTGCACGGCACAGCCGCGCAAGCCTGTCGCGTCCATATCAAAAGGCCCGGTCGTAGGCATGGACGCCCGCAATCTGCTCTGCAACTATCGCCACGGTTAACGCAATTTAATGAGCGATCAACGCAACTTCTCGGCCACCGACACACGAGAGGCACAGGGACGACATGCGAAGGAAGCACATGGTCCAGCGGCTGGTGGCGGGGGTGATCGCGGCGGGCATGGTCGTCCTCGGCCTGTCCGCGCCGCCCGCCTCGGCCGCCGGCGGGCCGAACCTCGCGGCGGGCAGAACGGCCACCGCCAGCAGTTCGCACGCCGAGTACGGGGTCGCCAACATCACCGACGGCAGCCAGGACACGTACTGGCAGAGCGCGGGGAGCACGTTGCCGCAGTGGGTCCAGGTGGACCTCGGCAGCGGCGTCAACGTCGACGAGGTGGTCGTGAAACTGCCCGCGCCGTGGGGCGCGCGCGACGAGACCTTCGCCGTGCAGGGCAGCACGGACGGCAACACCTTCTCCACGCTCTCCGGCTCGGCGGCGCACACCTTCGCGCCCGGGGCGGGCAACACGGTCACCATCGGCTTCTCCGCCGTCACCACCCGGTACGTGCGGCTGAACATCACGGCCAACACCGGCTGGTCCGCCGCCCAGGTCTCCGAGCTCGAGGTGCACGGTGCCGCCTCCTCGACGGACAACCTGGCCCAGGGCCGGACGCTGACCGCGAGCGGCAGCAACGCCCCCTACACCCCGGCCAACGCCAACGACGGCAACCAGGCCTCGTACTGGGAGAGCGCCAACAACGCCTTCCCGCAGTGGCTCCAGGCCGACCTCGGCTCCTCGGTGGCCGTCAGCAAGGTCGTGCTGAAGCTGCCGCCGTCCTGGGAGGCGCGGACGCAGACGCTGTCGCTGCGCGGCAGCACGGACGGGTCGAACTTCAGCGACCTGGTGGCGTCCCGCGACTACGCCTTCAGCCCCGCGAGCAACAACACGGTCACCGTCAACCTGACCTCGGCGACCGTGCGCTACCTGCGGGTCAACGTCACGGCCAACACCGGCTGGGGCGCCGCCCAGCTCTCCGAGCTGGAGATCTACGGTCCGGCCACCGGTGACACGACCGCGCCGTCCGCGCCCACCGGCCTGGCGTACACGCAGCCCGCGTCCGGCCAGATCCGGCTGACGTGGAACGCGTCCACCGACAACGTCGGCGTCACCGGCTACGACATCTACGCCAACGGCATGCTGCGCACGAGCGTCGCCGGCAACGTGACGACCTTCACCGACAGCCAGCCCGACTCCGCCACGGTCACGTACGCCGTGCGCGCCAAGGACGCGGCGGGCAACCAGTCGGGCAACAGCAACACCGTCACCCGCACCGGCGACACCGGCGACACGCAGGCGCCCTCGCAACCCGGCAACCTCGCGTACACGCAGCCCGCGTCGGGCCAGGTCAAGCTGACCTGGACCGCCTCGTCGGACAACGTCGGCGTCACCGGCTACGAGGTGTACGCCAACGACCAGCTGCGCGGCACGGTCTCCGGCAGCACGCTGACCTACACCGACAGCCAGCCGGACTCGGCGACCGTCGCGTACTACGTCAAGGCCAAGGACGCCGCCGACAACCGCAGCGTCGCCAGCGCCACCGTCATCCGCAACGGGTCCCCCACCGGCCCCGGTTCGAACATGGCCGTCGGCAAGCCGATCACGGCCTCCTCCACCACCCAGAACTTCGTCGCGGCCAACGCGAACGACAACAGCGTGACGACGTACTGGGAGGGCGCGGGCGGCAGCTACCCCAACTCGCTGACCGTCTCGCTCGGCGCCAACGCCGATGTGTCCTCGGTGGTGCTCAAGCTCAACCCCGACGGCGCCTGGGGCACGCGTACCCAGAACATCCAGGTGCTCGGCCGCGAGCAGGGCGCGACCGGCTTCACCAGCCTCAAGGCCGCGACGGACTACACGTTCAACCCGGCCTCGGGCAACACGGTGACCATCACGCTCAGCGCGCGCGTCGCCGACGTGCGGCTGACGTTCACCGCCAACAGCGGCGCGGGCGGCGGGCAGGTCGCCGAGTTCCAGGTGATCGGCACCCCGGCGCCGAACCCGGACCTGACGGTCTCCGCCATGGGCGTCACCCCGAGCGCGCCGGTCGAGACGGACGCGGTCACCCTGTCCGCCACCGTCCGCAACATCGGTGAGCTGGCGTCGGGCGCCACGAACGTCAACTTCTACCTGGGCACCACCAAGGTGGGCACCGCCTCGGTCGGCGCGCTGGCCGCCGGCGGCCAGGCCACCGTGACGGCGAACATCGGCACCCGTGACGCGGGCAGCTACCCGCTGAGCGCGACGGTCGACGAGGCGAACACTGTCATCGAGCAGAACGACACCAACAACTCCTACGCCAGCCCGAGTCCGCTGGTCGTCAAGCCGGTCGACAGCTCCGACCTGGTCGCCGCGCCGTCCAGCTGGACGCCGGGCAACCCGGGCAAGAACAACACCGTGACCTTCTCGGTCGCGATCAGGAACCAGGGCACCGTGGCCTCCGCGGGCGGCGCGCACGGCATCACCGTGACCGTCACCGACACCGCCTCCGGCAGTGTCGTGAAGACCCTCACCGGTTCCTACAGCGGTGCCATCGCGGCGGGCAGCACGGCGAGCCCGGTGAACCTCGGCACGTGGACGGCGGTCAACGGCAAGTACTCCGTCAAGACGGTGATCGCCGCGGACGCCAACGAGCTGGCGGTCAAGCAGCAGAACAACACGAGCACCCAGTCCCTGTTCGTCGGGCGCGGCGCCAACATGCCGTACGACATGTACGAGGCCGAGGACGGCGTCCTGGGCGGCGGCGCGCAGGTCGTCGGCCCGAACCGCACCGTCGGCGACCTCGCGGGCGAGGCGTCCGGCCGCAAGGCCGTCACGCTGAACAGCACGGGCAGCTCGGTGGAGTTCACCACCAAGGCCAGCACCAACACCCTGGTCGTGCGCTACTCCATCCCCGACGCCGCGGGCGGCGGCGGTATCAACTCCACCCTGAACGTCTACGTCAACGGCACGTTCCTCAAGGCCATCGACCTGACCTCGAAGTACGCGTGGCTCTACGGCAACGAGACCGCCCCGGGCAACAGCCCCGGCGACGGCAGCCCGCGCCACATCTACGACGAGGCCAACATGATGCTCGGCACCACCGTGCCGGCCGGGGCGAAGATCAAGCTCCAGAAGGACTCCGCCAACAGCACCACCTACGCGGTCGACTTCGTCAACACCGAGCAGGTCGCGCCGATCGCCAATCCCGACCCCGCGGCGTACACCGCGCCCACCGGCTTCAGCCAGCAGGACGTGCAGAACGCCCTGGACAAGGCGCGCATGGACACCACCGGCACGCTCAAGGGCGTCTACCTGCCGCCGGGCGACTACGACACCTCCAGCAAGTTCCAGGTCTACGGCAAGGCCGTCAAGATCATCGGTGCCGGCCCCTGGTACACCCGCTTCCACACCCCGTCGAGCCAGTCCAACACTGACGCGGGCTTCCGCGCGGACTCCACGGCCAACGGCTCGTCCTTCTCGGGCTTCGCGTTCTTCGGCAACTACACCTCCCGCATCGACGGTCCCGGCAAGGTCTTCGACTTCGCCAACGTCGCCAACATCACCATCGACAACGTCTGGAACGAGCACACGGTCTGCCTCTACTGGGGCGCCAACACCGACAACGTCACCATCACCAACTCCCGCATCCGCGACACCTTCGCCGACGGCGTCAACATGACCAACGGCAGCACGGACAACCACCTCGACAACATCGAGGCCCGTGCCACGGGTGACGACAGCTTCGCGCTCTTCTCCGCGATCGACGCGGGCGGCGCGGACGAGAAGAACAACCTGTACGAGAACCTGACGTCCCTGCTGACCTGGCGTGCCGCGGGCATCGCGGTCTACGGCGGCTACGCCAACACGTTCCGCAACATCCTCATCGCGGACACGCTGGTGTACTCCGGGGTCACGATCAGCTCGCTGGACTTCGGCTACGCGATGAACGGCTTCGGGACCGAACCGACCAACATCCAGAACGTCTCCATCGTCCGCGCCGGCGGGCACTTCTGGGGCGGTCAGACCTTCCCGGGCATCTGGCTCTTCTCGGCCTCGAAGGTCTTCCAGGGCATCCGCGTCAGCGACGTGGACATCGTGGACCCGACGTACAGCGGGATCATGTTCCAGACCAACTACGTCGGCGGTCAGCCGCAGAACCCGATCAAGGACACGGTCCTCACGAACGTGACCATCAGCGGTGCCCACCGCAGCGGTGACGCCTTCGACGCCAAGTCCGGCTTCGGCCTGTGGGCGAACGAGATGCCGGAGTCCGGGCAGGGTCCGGCGGTCGGCTCGGTCACCTTCAACAACCTGCAGTTCAACGACAACTTCCAGGACATCAAGAACACCACGTCCACGTTCACCATCACCCGCAACCCGTAACGGGCAGCAGGCAGGACGCACAAAGGCGGCGTGCCGCGACTGGATGTCGCGGCACGCCGCTCGTTCACCGGGCGCTGCCCGGTACGGGCTCAGCGGTGACGACGGCCGCCCCACTCCTTGCTGTCCACGAAGCCACCGCGGTCGTTGCGCAGCGTGGCGCTGTCACGGTTGTCCCAGACACCCTTGCGGCGGTCCTGGAAGACGTCGAACCGGCTGTCGCGGCCCTGGCCGGTGTGCACGCGCACCTTGGAGTGGCCGGGGAGGCGCAGGAAGTTGAAGCGGTAGCGGTTGCCGTCGCTGTCGCTCAGGGTCCAACCGCGCAGGTTCACGGTGTCGCGACCCCGGTTGACCACCTCGACCCACTCGGTGTTGAGCGCGCGGTTCGAGCGGACCCCGCGGCCGCCTTCGTCGTGCCGGACGTCGCCGATCGACACCGAGGTGCGGGGGGACGGGCCGTGCCCGTGGCCGCGGCCGTTGTCCGCGGAGGCCGGCATGGCGGCGGCCGCCACGACGGCGCCGGAGGCGAGGACGGTGGCGATGACGCGACGGGCGTTGAACGAAGCAGACATGATGCCCCCTCATCAGGGTGCGTCCCGGAACTCCCGTGCTCCGGTGACGCGGTGCGGTTACCTCGGCGGTTGGCCGATGACCCAACTCTGACCTGCCGCGACGGCAAAATCCGGAAGATCCGCTTCACGTTACGAAATGCGGACATATCCGTAACCCTCACCTGTAGGCGACATCTGTCAATGTCATAGGACACTCCCCGTCATTGCCTGATACATCGACCCGGTCGGCACACGTCATCCGCGCGACGACGTGTCACTCACAGGGGTAAGCGACCCGGGCGCGACGTTGACGCGGCGGCCCGAGGGCCTTTGTAACGGCACCGTCTGCGAACATCGCGTCATGGCGACACACGAACCCGGCACCGGCTACCTGCTCGACAACCGGCAGTCCGAGGCGGGCGTCCGCTTCGGGGCCCTCGCCGAGCTCTTCGACCCCGTGACGTTCCGCCACGTCGACGCCCTGGGGATCGGCTCGGGGATGCGCTGCTGGGAGGTGGGCGCGGGCGGCCCGTCCGTGCCGCTGGGGCTCGCCCGGCGTGTCGGGCCCGGCGGCACGGTGGTCGCCACCGACATCGACGTGTCGTGGGCGCGGGAGGCGGCCGGCGGCGTGATCGACGTACGGCGCCACGACGTCGCCGCCGACCCGCCGCCGGAGGGCGGCTTCGACCTGGTCCACGCGCGGCTGGTCCTGGTGCACGTCACCGACCGGGCCGAGGCCCTGCGGCGGATGGTCGAGGCGCTGCGCCCGGGCGGCGTCCTGCTGCTGGAGGACGCCGACCCGGGCCTGCAGCCCCTGCTGTGCCCGGACGAGTCGGGGCCCGCGCAGGAGCTCGCCAACCGCCTCCGGTCCGGATTCCGGACGCTCATGGCGGAGCGCGGCGCCGATCTCGCGTACGGCAGGACACTGCCCAGGCTGCTGCGCGAGGCGGGCCTGGAGGACGTGCGCGCCGACGCGTACTTCCCGATCACCTCCCCCGCCTGCACGGTGCTGGAAGCGGCGACGGTGCGGCAGATCCGCGGCCGGCTGGTGGCGGCGGGCCTGGCCACGGACGAGGAGATCGACCGTCATCTGGCCCATGTCGCCACCGGCGCCCTCGACCTCGCCACCGCCCCGATGATCTCCGCGTGGGGACGCCGGCCGCTCAGCGCGGCGGACGCCACCCCGGATCCCGTCCGGTGAGCGCGACCAGCCGGTCCAGCGGCGGCGCGCTCGGCGGCACGGGGACCGGGCGGCCGAAGGGCCCGGAGCCGTCCGATCCCGCGGTGAACGGGGTGAGCAGCGCGAGCGCCGCCTCCAGGCCCGCCGGGTCCGGCCGGTAGTCCTGGCCGGTGGCACGGGCCAGGTCCCAGCCGTGCACCAGGAGCTCGTTGAGGGCGAAGCACCCGGCCGCGCCGGCCGGCAGGTCGACCCCTCCGGCGCGGGTGCGGCCCTCCCACGCGAGCGGGCTGCGCCAGGCGTCCGCCATGCCGGCCAGCAGGTCCGGCAGGCCGGAGCGCCACCGCGCCGGCGGGTCCGGCGGGAGCGCGCCGGCGGGTCCGGCGGGAGCGCGCCGGCGGGATCGCTGTCGGTGGTGGGCCCGAGGTCCTTGCGGGCGGCGTCGCGGAAGGCCGCGCACAGCCCCGCGACATGGCCGATGAGACGGCCCACGGTCCAGTCGGGGCACGGGGTGGGAGCGCCGAGCCGGTCGTCGCCGATCCGCTCCAGCACGGCGGCCACGCCGAGCGCGGCAGGTCGGAGGTCGGGCTGCCCCGCGGTATCGGGGCCGTGGAACTGCTGCGTCATGGGACTCCCCTGGATGTCGGTTTTCCTCACCGACAGGGACCGCGGCGGCGCACGGAACTCATCGGTGCGGGGGCCCGGCGGGACCCCGGCCGCGGTGGGCCGCCAGCGGGTGCTCCAGATCTTGCCTGAAGGCAGTATTGAGCTGTGGAGGTCCTTGCTACGAGGCACCGCCGCCCGGACCGGCCGCGCGGACGCGGGCGGCGCG
Source organism: Streptomyces sp. NPDC088732 (assembly GCF_044751205.1). Classification (NCBI taxonomy): domain Bacteria; kingdom Bacillati; phylum Actinomycetota; class Actinomycetes; order Kitasatosporales; family Streptomycetaceae; genus Streptomyces; species Streptomyces sp. NPDC088732. The sequence goes on along the minus strand of NZ_JBIVLI010000014.1, from coordinate 192,171 downwards.
GTGCTCCCTGACGCCTCGGGCGGCTCGCCCGTGAAGGGTGACGCGTACGCCGTGCTCGACGACCGCGGCGCCATCGCGAGCTGGAGTCCCGGCGCGCAACGGCTGCTCGGGCACCCGGCCGCCCAGGTGATCGGAAAGCCCGCCGTCCATCTGCTGCACACCACTGCGGACGCGGACGAAGCGGCCCGCGTCATGGAACGCCGCCGCAAGGACCGCTCCGTCGTGCTCGGCATGGCGGGTCTGCGCCACCTCGACGGCCACCGGGTCGACGTGGTGCTGTGCGCCCATCCACTCTTCCTGTCCGGACGGCAGCACTGGCTGCTCCAGGTCGAGGACGCCGAGACGGTGCGGCGCGGCGACCTGCGTCACGCTCTGCTCCAGGGTGTGTTCACCGAGTCGCCGTTCATCATCGACGTCTTCGACCGGGACCTGCGCTTCGTCGCCCAGAACGACTCGCGCAAGCGCGCGCCGGGATTCGACGACGTCGTCGGGCGGACGATGCGGGAGGCCGCGCCGCCCGGTCTGCTCGACGTGGACGCCCTGGAGAGCCGGCAGCGGCAGGTCCTCGCCACGGGGAAGGCGCTGATCGGCACCGAGGTCCGCGGCCGCGACCCGCGCGACCCGGACCGGGACACCGTCTGGCAGGAGACCATCCTGCCGCTGCGCGGCGCCGCCGGTGACGTGGTGGCGCTCGCGCACATGGTCACCGACACCACCGAGGAGTCCCGCGCCCGTGAGCGGCTCGACCTCGTCAACGAGGCCAGTGCCCGCATCGGCAGCCGGCTGGACGTCTTCTCCACAGCGCAGGAGCTCACCGACGTGGCCGTGCCGCGCTTCGCCGACCTCGCCTACGTCAATCTGCTGGACCCGGTCTTCGGCGGGGCCGAGCCGGTGACCGGCCCGCTGCACGAGACGGTCGTACTGCGGCGGGCGGCGAGCACCATGGAGGCCAGCGACCTGGCGAAATCCATCCTCACCACCGGCGACGTGGACACGTTCGCCTCCGCGCCCGACTCCCACACCCGGCGCGCCCTCGCCGACGGGGAACCGGTCCGTCTGAGCGGCGAGGAGGTCACGAGCGAGCTGGCGGCGTCCGATCCGGCGCGCGCGGCCCTGGCCGCCCGGTACGGCGTCCATTCCTGGCTGCTGGTCCCCATGTTCGCCCGCGGCGCGCCGCTCGGCTCCGCGGTCTTCGTCCGGATCACCCGGGCGCACCCCTTCGAGGACGACGACCTGCCGCTGGCCAGGGAGATGGTGACCCGCGCCGCGGTGTGCATCGACAACGCCAGCCGCTACACCCGGGAGCGGACCACGGCGCTGACGCTGCAACGCAACCTGCTGCCGCGGAGCCTGCCCGAACTGCGCTGCGTGGAGGCAGTGTCGCGCTGCCTGCCGTCCGGCGAGCAGGCCGTGCTCGGCGGCGGCTGGTTCGACGTGATCCCGCTCTCCGGCGCCCGGGTCGCGATGGTGATCGGCGACGCCGGCGGCGAGGGACTGTACGCGGCGGTGTCCATGGGGCGGCTGCGGACGGCTGTGCGCACCCTCGCGGACCTCGACCTGTCGCCCGAGGAACTCCTCACCCATCTCGACGACCAGGTCAAACGCACCCTCAACGACCGGTCCGCCCCGCTGGAACCCCCCGAACAGGCCGCCCGCACCTGCCTGTTCGCGGTCTACGACCCGATCTCCCGCAAGTGCCGCTTCGCCGGCGCGGGCCACCCGCTGCCGGTGCACGTCGGCGCGAGCGGGCAGGCCTCCTTCGTGGACGTCCCGGTCGGGGCCCCGCTGGGCGTCGGCGCGGTCCCGTACGAATCGGGAGAGGTGACCCTCGCCGACGGCGATGTCGTGGCCTTCTACACCGGCGGGCTGCTCGGCGCGCCGGGCGAGCGTGACCGCGGGGCGGGTTCCGCGCGGCTGCGCGAGGCGCTGTCCGACCCGGCCATCGTGTCGGCCCTGCACGCCCGCGGCGGGCTCGCGTCGCTCGGCGAGGCGGGCGACGCCGTCCTGAACCGTCTGCGGGCAGGTTCGCCTGTTCTTCAGGGTTCACCCGGTTCGGCCGGGAACAGCGACGTGCTGCTGCTCGCGCGCGTGCACGGGCTGGAACCCGACCGGCACGTGACCTGGGAGCTGCCCTCCGAGCCGGAGGCCGTCGGGCGGGCGCGCACGCTCACCGTGGAAAAGCTGGCCGAATGGGGCCTGGGCGAGCTGGAGTTCACCACCGAGCTACTGGTCAGCGAACTGGTCACCAACGCCATCCGGTACGGCAGGCCCCCGCTCCGGCTGCGCCTCATCCACGAACGCACCCTCATCCTCGAGGTCTCCGACGGCAGCAACACCTCGCCCCGTGCCCGCCGTGCGCTGGAGACCGACGAGGGCGGGCGCGGTCTCTTCCTGGTCGCCCAGGTCGCGAAGTTGTGGGGCACCCGCTACGAGGTGCGCGGCAAGACCATCTGGGCCGAACAGCCGCTCGGCGAACCGGCGGACGGGACCGGCGGCGCGCTGTGAACCCGGCGCACCGCCGCGTCACGAGGCGGGCATGTTCCGGCATCTCCTCCAGGAGCGGCCGGTGCCGGAACCCCGCCCGCGCTTCCCTATGCTGAGTGCTGCTCAGGAGGGCGGGGCGGCGTGGAGGGAGCGCACAGGTGACGCTGCTGGACGGCGATCCGCGGTCCGTCGGGGGGTACCGGCTGGAAGGCAGGCTCGGCGCCGGGGGCATGGGGGTCGTGTTCCTCGCCCGGTCGGTGTCGGGACGGCGCCTGGCCGTCAAGGTGATCCGCCCCGAACTGGCCACGGACGACGAGTTCCGGGTCAGGTTCCGGCGCGAGGTGGCGGCCGCCCGCCGGGTCAGCGGGGCCTTCACCGCACCCGTCGTGGACGCCGACGCCGACGCGGAACAGCCCTGGCTCGCCACGCTCTTCGTCCCCGGTGACTCCCTGCACCGGCGCGTCACCGCACAGGGCCCGCTGCCCGCGCGGGAGGTGCGGCAGCTGGCGGCCGGGCTGGTCGAGGCGCTGCGCGACATCCACCGGGCCGGTCTGACCCACCGCGACCTGAAGCCCGGCAACGTGCTGCTCTCGGAGGACGGCCCCCGGGTCATCGACTTCGGCATCGCGCACGCCGCCGACGGCGAACGCCTCACCCAGACCGGTGTCGTGGTCGGCACGCCGGCCTTCATGGCGCCCGAGCAGTTCACCGCGGACACCGCCGGTCCCGCGGCGGACGTCTTCGCGCTCGGCTCGGTGCTCGCGTTCGCGGCCACCGGGCACGGGCCTTTCAGCGGCGACAACTCGCACGCCATCGGCTTCCGCGTGGTCTACGAGGAGCCGGACCTCGGCGGCCTGCCGGAGGAGTTGCGTCCCCTGGTGACGTCCTGCCTCGCCAAGGACCCGGAGCGGCGGCCCACCGTGGAGGGCCTGCACGACTCGCTCATGACGCCCGTCCCGGACGCCCCGGGCGCCTCGGACATCGCAGACGCGGTCCCCTTCGACGCCCCGCCGGCCCCCGCCCCGGTGCCGGCGCGGCTGCCGACCCCGACCCTGCGTCCGGCCGTACCGCCGCCGCCCGCCGGGGAGTTCGGCCCCGCCCCCGGTGACCCCACGGGACCGCCCGGGGAGCGGGCCCGGCCCTCCCGGACCCGCGTCGCGCTCACCGTGGGCGCGGCGCTGCTGCTGGTCGCGGCGGCCGCCGTCACCGTCCCCCTGCTGGTCGACGGGGGCGACGGCGACGGAGGGAGGCGGTCGGGCAGGGGCGGCCCGAGCGGGGTCACGTCCTCCGGGGCGTCCAAGGCGTCCGCCGCCGCGTTCTCGTGCGCGGGCGCGAACGGGGACCTGCGGGGCAGCGGCGCGAGCAGCGTGGACCCCGTGGTCACCGCGTGGACCAGCGGCTTCGCCAAGGCCTGCCCCGGCGCCGACGTCCGGTACAACCCGACGGGAACCGGCGCAGGCGTGCTGGCCTTCACCAGCGCGACCACCCACTTCGCCCTGACGGACAGCCCGTTGAGCGCCGCGGACCGGACGCGGGCCGACCAGCGGTGCCCGGCCGGGGGCGCCCTGGTCCTGCCGCTCGCCGCCACCCCCGTGGCCGTCGTCCACCACCTTCCCGGCGTCCGTGACCTGGTCATGGACGCGCCCACGCTCGCCGCGGTCTTCGACGGCGCGATCACCCGGTGGGACGATCCGGCGATCCGGCGGCTCAATCCCGGCACGGCACTGCCGTCGCAGGCGATCACCGCCGTCCACCGCTCCGACGCCTCGGCCACCACCAGGACGATCACCGGCTACCTGGCCGGAGCCGCCCCCGCCGCGTGGTCGCACGGCAGCGGCACATCGTGGCCGGGGCGCGGCGGCCGGGGCGCCCAGAGCTCGCAGGGGCTCCGCGCCCAGGTGACGCAGGTCCCCGGGGCCATCGGCTATCTGGACCTGGGTGACGCCGCCGGGCTGGACACCGTACGGCTGGCGACCGGCGCGTCCAAGCCGGTGGCGGCGACCTCCGCCGCGACCACCACGGCGGTCGGCGCGGGCGACCCGTCCCTCGCGACCGTCGCACTGGACCCCGCCACCCACGCCGAGGGCGCCTACCCCCTCGCCAGGGTCGACTCCGCGCTCGTGTGCGCCAAGGGCAACGACGCCCGCTCGCTCGCCACGCTCAAGGCGTTCCTGTCGTACACCGTCGGCGCACAGGGCCAGGAGACCGCGGTGCGGCAGGGGCACGCCCGGCTGCCGGAGGCACTGGCCGCGCGCGTCCGTACCGCCGTCGGAGGGCTGGGCTGAGTACCTGGGAGGGAGCCTTCCGGAACGGCGGACTATCGTGTCGATCATCCGTCACCTCGAAGGGAAACCCCTTTCATGTACGACGCAATCCTGGCCGAGACGATCACCGTCACGGGCCACGACGACGACCCGATCGAGGCGTACGCGGCGCGCCCGATGACCCCCGGTCCGCTGGGCGGCGTGGTGGTGATCCACCACATGCCGGGCTACGACGCCCCGTCGAAGGAGATCACCCGCCGCTTCGCCGCGGAGGGCTACGCGGCCGTCTGCCCGAACCTCTACAGCCGTGAGGCCCCCGGCGCCTCCCCCGACGACGCGGCCGCGACGGCCCGGGCCCGGGGCGGCGTGCCCGACGAGCGGCTGCTCGGCGACGTGGCGGGCGCGGCCGCGTACCTGCGCGGGCTGCCGTCGTCCAACGGGCGGGTGGGCGTCATCGGTTACTGCTCCGGCGGGCGGCAGGCGTTCCTGGTGGACGCCTCGCTCGACGTGCAGGCGGCCGTCGACTGCTACGGCGCCTTCGTCGCGGGCCGGCCGCCGGAGGGCTTCCCCCTCCAGGTCGAGCCGCTGCTGCACCTGACGAAGGACCTGCGCGCCCCGCTGCTCGGGCTGTTCGGCGTGGAGGACAGCTATCCCTCGCCCGAGCACGTCGCCGAGCTGGAGGCCGAGCTCAAGGCCCACGGCAAGCCGTACGAGTTCCACAGCTACGAGAACGCGGGCCACGCCTTCTTCGCCGCCGACCGGCCCAGCTACCGGCCGCAGGCGGCCGTCGACGGCTGGTCCCGGATCCTCACGTTCTTCGGGGAGCACCTCTGATGTGCACCTACCTCACGGAGAAGGTCCGCATCGAGGGCAGCGGGAAGGGCGCGCAGGGCTACTTCGCGCTCACCGACGCGATGGTCTACGTCGACCATCCGCAGCACGCGCCCTTCGAGCACACCGTCAACATCGACTTCATGAACCCGGAGCTGGGCCCCTCGGCGCGGGTGGCCGTCGAGCTCACCGAGGAGGCCGCGCTCGCGCTGGTCGAGGCGATCCGCTCGGCCCTCGCCGCGGCGCCCCCCGGGCTCGCCTCGGCGTCCGCGGGCCGCTGAGGGCCCTGGCGGGGGCCTAGCCGGGGATCCCCACCTGGATCAGCGCGTGGGTGCCGGTGGTACGCCAGGGCGTGCCGGTGGCGTCGAGACGGGCGACGGTCCGCGCGTCGACGCCGGTGAGGGTGTCCGACTTGAGGGTGCGCAGGGCCGCGAACGGGCCGGGGAAGTACGCGGTGACGTCCGCGAACGGCACGGTCGCGGCCCACTGCCGGTCGCCGACCAGGCGGCGGTAGTTGAGGTCGCCCTTCATCACGGTGACGGCGGCCGCCGCGAAGCGCTCGCGCAGGTCGCCGGGCAGGGCGTCGTACGGCAGCGGCGCGCAGGCGAACGGGTGGGTGGACAGCGTCAGGCGGTCCGTGCGCAGGGCTTCGGCGAGCCGGTGCCCGATCGACCCGGCGGCGCCGGGCGCGTGCGCCATACGGCGCAGGCACGTCAGCACGTCGCGGGGAGTGGCGTCGGAGACAAAGTAGGGGCGCGGCTTGAGCATGAGCTCGACGTGCCCCGCGCGTCCCGCGGCCAGCAGGTGATCGATGAGCACAAGGTCGGCGAGGATCTCGCGGGCGCTGTTGTCGGCGACCACGACGACCCGCCCGCCGTCCAGGAGCGGCCACAGCCGGTCGGACTCGTCGGCCACGTACGTCCCGGACGGCTCGGGGGCGCCCCCCGGCTCGCCCGCGATGGTGAAGCCCAGGTCGGCCTGGTTCCCCCAGACGGCGGCGGTCAGCAGGCGGTGCTCCCGCTCCTCCTGGGTGAGCGCGGCCAGGTCGTCGAGGGCTGCGAGGTCGCCGGCGAAGCCGTGGCCGTCCAGCTCGGCGTCCTTGAACGGCGCGAAGAAGTCCAGACCGTGCCAGGGCCCTCCGGCGAGATGGCCCGTGGCGTCGAGCAGCCTGCGGTAGAAGTACGACTCCGCCCACAGGAACGGCAGTTCGGGCCACCCTCGGCCGTACATCCCCTGTCCCCAGCGCTCCCACACGGCCGCGTCCTCCGCGTCCGCCGGCAGCGGGGCGACGGTGCCGTGGCGGGACTCCTCCAGGAGCGCTGCGCACGCCTGGCGCTGTGCGCCGCCGAAGGGAACCGCCTCCAGGATCCGTCCGATCAGCACCGGGTGACGGACCTGGAAGACGTTCCAGGCGAAGGAGCCCGGCTCGTCGCAGGTGAGGGGAGGCGCGTCCGGGGGCGTCGAGCCGTGCGCTTGGTGGGGCATGCGTGGTCCTCCAACGGTGGGAACGCAATTCTCACAGGAAGCGGCGCGAAATCACGGACCGCACGCCCGTCGGGGCAGGGCGTCCTCTACGCTGCGGACCCCTATGACCCCACCGAATCCGCTGGAACGCGCTCTCGGCGACCCGGGCGACCCGCCGATGCGCCCGCTGCCGCCCGCGGTGACCGCCCTCCTGCTGCGCCTTCAGGCCCCGCCCCGCCTGGCGGCGCACCTGCGGGCCGTCCACGACGTCGCCCATGAGCTGGCCGGCTGGACACGGGAGCACTGCCCGGGCCTCCCGCTGGACCGCGAGGCGGTGCTCTTCGGCGCGGCGACGCACGACATCGGCAAGACCGTCCACGAGGCCGAGTTGTCCGGCCCGGGCTCCGCGCACGAGGAGGCGGGCCGGGAGCTGCTGCTGGCGCACGGCTTCCCGGCGGAGCTCGCCCGCTTCGCCGGGACCCACGCGTCCTGGGCGCGACCGGCGGTGACGACGGAGGAGTTGCTGGTCAGCACCGCCGACAAGGTGTGGAAGAACAAGCGGGTCCCGGATCTGAAGGACCGCCTCGTGGCACGACTGGCCGAGGCCAACGGCACGTCCCGTTGGGAGGAGTTCCTCGCGCTCGACGACGTCCTCGGCCGGATCGGCGAACAGGCGGGACGCCGCCTCGCCTTCCAGGCGTCCTTCCCGGTACGGGGCTGACCCGGCGAACCTGACGTCCGTGACGAGCGCCTACCGGGGCGTCCACAGCGTGAACTCGTTGCCGTCGGGGTCGAGCAGCAGCATCCGCTCGGCGTCCCCGATTCCGGTGCCGGCACCAGTGCCGGCGCGTGTCGCGCCGAGCGGGACCAGGCGGCCGGCCTCCGCCTCCCCGTCGGCGTGGGCGGGGATCTCCAGCTCCAGGAACAGCCTGTTGGGGCCGGTCTTCGGCGGTATCGGAGGACCACCCCAGGTGATCTTCGTCCCGCCGTCGGGCGACTGGATCGCGGTCTCCTCGTCCTGGTCCCAGACAAGCGGCCACTTCAGGGCCTCGCTCCAGAAGCAGCCGGCCTCCCGCGTGCCGTCGCAGGACAGCGCTCCGACGAGGCCCGTGCCGGCGAGGAACATGTTGCCCGCCTCGATCACGCAGAACTCGTTGTCGTCCGGATCGGCGAGGACCACATGCTCCTCTTCGGGGAGTTGGCCCACGTCGACATGGCTCCCGCCCAGTTCCAGTGCCCTGGCGACGGTCCGGCGCTGGTCCTCCGGGGAGGCGCTCGTCAGGTCGAAGTGCGCCCGGTTCCGCCCGGTCCTCGGCTCCTGGCCCCCCGGCACGAAACGCAGCGGGAAGCCGGCGTCGTCAGGGGGCAGCACGGCGACACCGTCATGCCCTTCGACCGGCTCCCAGCCCAGGACCCCGGACCAGAACCGCGCGAACCGCGTCCCGCGAGCGCAGCCCTGGGGGGACCGTGACCCGCCCGCACCCGGTTTCCACGGGGCCCGGTCCACCCAACCGGGCAGTCACCGTGCAGGGTTGGCGTGTGCCGCCGGTTCCCGGTCCGGTCCTCGCGCGGGCGGGCCCATCGCCGCACGGGTCCCCGCCGATCGGGTGCCACGCTATGATCCTGTCATCACTGAAGCCTTCCCGGTCGGATACACATCCCCGGGGAGGCTTTCTTCATGCCCCCTCGGGAACCGCCCGGGGCATGACCACCTTTCTCGGGCGACAGCCCGCGGCACCGACCAGTGAGTTCGGCATACGCATGTCCGACGGTCGGTCCCCTGTCCAAAGGAGTGCCATGCCAGACGTTTCCGTGCGCCTCGCGACCGCTGACGACCGTCCTGCCGTCGAACGGCTGTGGCTCATGTTCCGCCACGACATGTCGGAATTCAGCGGCCGGCTCCCCTTCCCGGACGGCACGTTCCGCGGTGAGCGGCTTGAAGCCGCCTTCACGGAGACCGGCTGGGCGCCGTACTTGCTGACCAGCGACGATTGCCCTGCCGGTTTCGCGTTCGTTCGTGCTCTGACTGAGCCGACGCATGTGCTGAACAGCTTCTTCGTGGTTCGCGGAGCACGCAGGGCGGGGATCGGCCTGCGTGCCGTTCAGAAGGTCGTCGCCAGCCATCCTGGGCGGTGGGAAGTCGCCTTCCAAGACGCCAATGCGGCCGCAGTCCGCTTCTGGCGGCGTGTCGCAACCGAGATCGCCGGCGAGGGCTGGTCCGAGGAGCGCAGGCCCATTCCTGGTCGGCCGGACCTGCCGCCCGATGTCTGGATCTCCTTCCGTGCCGACTCGTAACGGCGACCGGCCGACGGGCGGGGCTCGGCCGTTCAGCGCCCCGCGGTGCCCTCTGACCCACGCTGGTTCAGGGCTCTGGTGAGGTCTCGGTCGGCCCGCGCGGCGTCGAGATCGGACGGCACCTCGTCCAACCGGGCCGCGAGTTCGGGGCTGTGCTGCTCCAGCCCAGTGACGCCCGCACCACCGGCTGCGACCGCCGCTGGTACCTGGAGCTCGACTGATCAGGGTCGATGGGGATCCGTGAGGCGGCACCGTCGCTTCCCCATGCACAAGCCGCACATGACCATGCGGTCCACGTTGAACCCAACGTACGGGATCCGGCGTGGCGTTGAATCCTCGGACCGGTCGTCCTCTCCTCGGCCCAGGTTCCCGTCCGCCACCGCATGGGTCCCCTCCGATCGGGTACCCGACGTCTCACGGCAGAGTCCGCAGCACTCCGTACGCGTCTCCGGAAGGAGTTGTCATGGGCTGGTGGCGAAGCGCCGCTTGTTCCGACGAGGATCCCGAACTGTTCTTCCCGGTCGGTGCGTCAGGACCGGGGGCCGCCCAGGAGGAGCGGGCCAAGGCGGTCTGCGAGCGGTGCCCGGTGGAGGAGCAGTGCCTCCAGTGGGCCCTGGACAGCGGGCAGAACCCGGGCATCTGGGGCGGTACGACCGAGGACGACCGACGGGCGATCAGGCGCCGCCGGGCGCTGCGCCGGTCGCATTCCCCGTCGTCGCCGTCCTCCCCTCGCAGGGACCGCCGGCCGGCGGTCCGCTGAAGCCCGCACGTCGCGTCGTCACCCGGTGCGCGGTCTGAAGTTCCGCGGCGGGGCCGCCCCCGGCCGCCGGAAGGCCACCGTGACGGCGAGCAGCCAGCTCACCCCGAAGGCCGCCGCGAGGCCCGGCTGCCAGGTCACCACGGTCGCGACCAGCAGGGCGAGCGACACGGCCACGAGCACCGCGACGAGCAGCACCCGCGGCCGGAACCGCCACGTCCCCCGGTCCCGCAGGGCGTCCATCGCCCGGTCACGGGGCGTCAGACGCATGGTGCGCAACCGCCGTTCGAGGACCGCGTCGGCGCTCAGCAGCCGCTCCATCCCCGCCAGCGTGCGCCTCTCCCGGTCGGACAGTTCCGAGCTCCCCATTGCCGGCACCTCCGCTGCTCGCCACCACCCATGCCTGCCATCTACCCCGAATGGAGGCGGGGAAGGCGGGTAGCCGGTTTCCGGTGGCCGTCCTTCGGTCCCCCGCCGGCCCCGGAGCGCGGCCGGCGGTGGAAGGAGTCCGATCATGCTGGTGGCGCATCCCGTGGTCCTGTACATGCTCGTCGAACGGTACGAGTCGCTGTGCACGCGGCCGGCCGGCGAGGACGACGACGAGACCCGCCGCAGGCACAGGGAGGACCTCGGCACCGCCTTGTGCGCGGCCACCGGCACACCGACCGTGGAAGCGGCGCTGCACGTGGCCCGCCGCCTGCTGCCGGGAACAGGCGGTGAACCCGGCGAACCCGGCGAACCCCCCGGATCCTGAGGATCCTGAGGATCCTGCGGACGACCGGTCGGCACGGCGTGGCGGTGTCGTGAAAGGGCCGGTCCGCGCCCTGTCTCGCTTGACGCGACCGGCGGGCGGCCCGAACCTGAAGGGGATCGAGCGTTCCACCCCCACTGGGAGCTCCCCGTGTCGCCCCTCCCCCCACCCCGTCCCGCATGGGCCGCTCACCGGCTCACGGTCCGCTTCGGCGGTGCCGAGGACCGGCCACTGGCCATCGTCGCCGGTGAGATCGACCAGGACGGCGCCGAGGCACTGCGGCACGCGCTGGAGTCCGTACTGGGCGACGGCACGAACGGCCCCGGCGGCCTCGACGTCGATCTGCGCGAGGTCTCCTTCTGCGACTGCGCCGGGCTCAACGCCCTGCTGCGGGTCCGCCTGCACGCCCTGGACAGCGGCCGCACTGTCACGCTCAGCGCGGTCAGCGGGCAGGTGGGACGGCTGCTGTCGCTGTCCGGCACGGAGGAGCTCTTCGCCGCCGCGGCATAGGGCGCAGCCGCGACGGGCCGTGTCACCGCCGCGGCTCCGGGTACGCGGTCCTGGAGAACCCCTCGATCCACGTCCGAGGAGGACCAGGTCATGACCGACCCCGTGCCCCCGAGCCCCGTCCCCTCGCCAGGTCCCACGGGCCCCGGCCCGGGCCCCTCGCCCGGCCCCCTGCCGCCGCCCGTCGGCCCCGACCCCGTACCGCCGGAGCCGCCGCGTCCCGGCCCCGATCCGGTGCCGCCGGACCCGGCACCGCCGGGTCCCGGACCGCAACCCGGCCCGCTGCCCGACCCCGGTCCGAGCCCCGCGCCCGCCACCTGACCGCGGGAGCGGAGAACGCCACGGCCCCCGGCGCTCGGCTGACGGAGGGTCATCGCGGGCCAGGGATCCGGACGGCGCGCCGCGGTTCGTCGTCCGGATCGACGGCGCGTTCAGGAACTGGGACGTCCCCCAGGGCCCGTCCGGCAGACTCCCGCCGAGGACCATCGGCCGGCGTACGCCGACGTCGAGGAGGTCGTCCTCCGGGACACAGGGACGGACCGGCCGCGGACGACCACCCCTTCGCGGCCGTGCCCCGTCCCGGCTCGACGGCGCCGAACCCGCCCCGCAGGCGACTCCGCCGCGCGGCCGCCGGACGGGCGCCGATCTTCGGAACCTGGGGCCGTCCTGGTTGGATGGGTGGCATGAGCAGCCATCAGACCATAGACGCCCCATGGGGCATATCCGTGTTCGGTGCGGCCAGTGTGGACGCCGCGCCCGATCTGGCCCGGCTGCGCCTGGCCGTCGCACAGACGCGACCGACACCCGGTGAGGCGTTCGAGGTCACGCGGGGCGGCACCAACCGGATCCGGGAGGTGCTGCGCGGACACGGCATTCCCGACGCGGCCGTGTCCTCGTCGCGCCTGAACCTGCGATCGTCGTGGACCTACGGAAACGAGCGCACGTTCCTCGGTTACGAGTGCACGGCGTCGTTCGTGATCGAACTGCGCGAACTGGACCTCCTGGAGACCGTGCTCATCGACGTCGTCGAGGCCGGGGCGAACCATGTCGAGGGCGTGGAGTTCGACGTGAGCACCAAGAAGGACCTGCGTGCGCGGGCCCGCAAGGCCGCTGTTGCCGCCGCCCGGGAGAAGGCGGCCCTGTACGCGGAGGCAGCCTCCGTCCGGCTCGGCCCGGTGATCCACGTCAAGGACGTGGACTCCGAGCAGATGCGCAACACCCACCGCAGTCACAGCAGTGGCAGCGGGGCCGACGGCGAGGGCGATCTGACACCGGGGAAGATCACGGTCTCGGCCGGTGTGGTCATCGGGTTGTCGATCATCAGCGGCTGAGGAGAGCGGCGAACGCGGCGCCCGGCCGCGAGAGCGGCCGGGCCCGTCGCGGCAACACACCTCCCGTACAAACGACTTGGGAACAGCGGATTGACAGTGCGCGCTGTGACGCGGAGATTTGAGAGCGCTCTCATCGGAGCGCCCGCATCCTCCACCCCCCACACGAGGAGGAACCACATGCACGCCCGAGTCGCACAACGCAGAGCCCTCGCGGTGCTGTTCGCCGCGCTGCTGGTGGCCGTGGGCCTGACGGCCCTCGGCAGCACGTCCCGTGCCGGCGCCGCCGTCCCGGCCACCATCCCGCTGACCGTCACCAACAACTCCGGCCGGACAGGGCCGGTGTACCTGTACGACCTCGGCACCCAGCTGTCGACCGGACAGCAGGGCTGGGCCGACGCGAACGGTACGTTCCACGCCTGGCCCGCCGGGGGCAACCCGCCGACGCCGGCACCGGACGCGTCGATCGCCGGGCCGGCCAACGGCCGGTCGGTCACGATCCGCATGCCCAAGTTCTCGGGGCGGCTCTACTTCTCGTACGGCCAGAAACTCGTCTTCAAGGTCACGACGGGCGGCCTGGTCCAGCCCGCCGTGCAGAACCCGAGCGACCCCAACCGCGACATCCTGTTCAACTGGACCGAGTACACCCTCAACGACGCCGGGCTGTGGATCAACAGCACGCAGGTGGACATGGTCTCGGCGCCCTACGCGGTCGGCGTCGGGCTGGCCGACGGCTCCGTGAGGACCACCGGGCACCTCAAGCCCGGCGGGTACACCGGCTTCTTCGACGCGCTGCGGGCCCGGGGCGGCGGCTGGGCCGGCCTGATCCAGACCCGTTCGGACGGCACGGTCCTGCGCGCCCTGTCCCCCGGCCACGGCATCGAGACCGGCGCGCTGCCGCGCACGGTCATGGACGACTACATCAACCGCGTCTGGCAGAAGTACACGACCTCCACCCTGACCGTGACCCCGTTCGCGAACCAGCCCGGCACCAGGTACTTCGGGCGCGTCTCGGGCAACGTCATGAACTTCACCAACTCCTCCGGGTCGGTGGTCACCTCCTTCCAGAAGCCCGACAGCGACAGCGTCTTCGGCTGCTACAAGCTGCTGGACGCCCCCAACGACCTGGTGCGCGGCCCGATCTCACGCACCCTGTGCGCCGGGTTCAACCGTTCGACGCTGCTGGTCAACGCCGGCCAGCCCGACACGAGCGCGGCGAACTTCTACCAGGACGCCGTCACCAACCACTACGCCCGCGCCCTCCACGAGCGGATGGCCGACGGCAGGGCGTACGCCTTCGCCTTCGACGACGTCGGCAACCACGAGTCACTGGTCAACGACGGCAATCCGCAGCAGGCGTACATCACCCTGGACCCGTTCAGCTAGACCGCGGCTGGACGTCCCCGACGAAGGAGGCGAGCGTGCCCGCCGGTGCGGCGCGCTCGTCCGGGGGCATCCCGGGGTGGTGCCCGGCCGGTGCGGGCCCCGCCGGTACCGTGCCGGCCAGTGCGAGCCGGGACACGATGCGGTAGCGGTCGCCGCGGTAGAGCGAGTGGACGTACTCCACGGGCTGCCCCTGCGCGTCGCAGGTGAGGCGGTCGAAGAGCAGCGCCGGGGAGAGCACGGGCACGGCGAGCAGCCGTGCCTCCTCCTCGTTGGCGACCGTGGGCTCGATGGACTGGACGGCCTCGTGCACCTGCACGCCGTGCCGGTCGCGCAGGAAGGCGTAGAAGTCCCCGGACTCCATGTCGGCGGCGCACAGTCCGGGCACCAGGCCGGCGGGCACGTGCAGGTACTCCACGGCCATGGGCTCGCCGTCGACCAGCCGCAGCCGGGCGATGTAGACGATCTCGGCGGCGGGCGAGATGCGCAGCTTGCGGCCGACGCGCGCGCCCGCCCGCACGGTGGCGAACTCCAGCACACGGCTGAGCCAGTCGCCCCCGGCCTGCGGCAGGGTGAAGACGGAGGCTCCCTGGGCGAGTTCCTGGGTGATCTTGGCCGGGGCGACGAACATGCCGCTGCCGTGCCGGCGGACGAGCAGGCCGGTGTTGACGAGTTCGTCGACGGCGGAGCGCACCGTGGGCCGCGAGACGTCCAGCCGCTCGCACAGCGCGCGTTCGGACGGGATCGGCGTGCCGGGCGCCTGGGACTCGACGAGCTCCAGCAGATGGTCGCGGACCTTCTCCCGCTTCAGCGGCGACCGCGGCGCCTCGCCCGTCATGGATCATCCCCCGTTCCCTGCCCGGCAGTCGCACCGTGCGGCGCTGCGCCGTACGGTGCGAGGCTAGCCAGTTGCTGACCAGTTCACCAGTGGTTCCGGCCCAACCTGTCGACAGGGGGCCCGCGGTCCCTTGCCTCCCGGCCTCTTGACCCCCCATCAGGTCTATGCCATTTTCCCTTACCAGTGGAAGACCAGTTGCCAAGTGGTAAGCCCCACGCGCTCCACCGACTGGAAGGGATCACCATGTCAGGAACGTCCCGCACCACCGGCCCGGGCCGCGGATCCGCCCGGATCCGCACGGCCATGGCCGTCTGCGCCGCGGCCGGTCTGGCCTGTGCCGGGCTGACCGCCCTGCCCGCGTCCGCCGCGGTGGGCACCCTCAGCGCCCAGTACCGCACGAGCGCCCCGGGGGCGACCGCCGACCAGGCAGAGCCCTGGTTCGAGATCACCAACACCGGGAGCACCGGCGTCCCGCTCAGCGAGGTGACGCTGCGCTACTACTTCAAGGCCGACAGCCCCTCGACCGCGTACCGCTTCGCCTGCTCCTGGGCGGTCAAGGGGTGCGGCAACATCACCGGCACCTTCGGCACGCTCGCCAACCCCACCGCGACCGCCGACCGCTACCTGGAGATCGGCTTCACCTCCGGCGCCGGCACGCTCGCCCCGGGCCAGAACACCGGCGACATGCAGTTGCGCTTCTACCGCGCGGACTGGCAGCGGCTGACGCAGTCCGACGACTACTCCTTCAGCGGTACGCAGACCGCGTACGCGGACTGGAGCAAGGTCACCCTCCAGCGCGGCGGCTCGGTCGTCTGGGGCACCGCCCCGGCCGGCAACGACCCGACCGATCCCCCCACCGACCCGCCGACGACTCCGCCGACCGACCCGAACGCGCCCGCGCTCTTCGACGACTTCCGCTACGCCTCCAGCAGCGACGCGGCGCTGCAGAGCCACGGCTGGACCGTCAAGTCCGGCCAGGGCGGCCCGGGCGTGCCCGGCGCGACCTGGTCCCCGCAGGACGTCACCTTCGTCGCGGGCACCGGCAGCGACAAGGTCATGAATCTCCGGCTCACCACCGACGGCACCGCCGCCGGCACCAAGGAGACCGAGATCCAGACCAGTGCCCGCAAGTTCCGCAACGGCACCTACGCGGCGCGGGTCCGCTTCGACGACACCGCGGCCGGCGGCCCGGACGGGGACCACATCGTCCAGACCTTCTTCGCCTTCACCCCGCTGAACGCGCCCATGGACCCCAACTACAGCGAGCAGGACTTCGAGTACCTGCCCAACGGCGGCTGGGGCGAGCCGAGCAACATCATGTACACGACGTCCTGGGAGACCTACAACCCGGACCCGTGGAACGCGGTCAACACGCACTCGGAGAACCGCGCCGGCTACGACGGCTGGCACGACCTCCAGGTGACCATCGACAACAGCGCCATCACCTACTCCATCGACGGCCAGGTCTTCGGCACGCACGGCGAGCCGTACCTGCCCGAGACCAGCCAGTGGATCGACTTCAACCACTGGCTGATCGACCTCACCGGCCAGACCGGCAGCACCGCGCGCTCGTACGACCAGCAGGTCGACTGGGTCCTCTTCGTCAAGGACCAGGTGCTGACCCCGGCACAGGTCGCCGCCAAGGTCGCCGCCTACCGCTCGGCGGGCACGGCCTTCACCGACACCGTGCCCGGGAGCTGACCCCCGAACCCGCGCCGCCGTCCACCGCCACAGGGGCGTGGTGGACGGCGGCGCGGACCCAAAGGAGCCCGGGGCGGACTTTGTTGATTGTTCGTCATGAATTCTTGCGGCCGGTCCGGCGGCCGCCCGCGATCAGTCCCTGAATTCCCGGGATTCCCAGGATTCGCGGGACGGATCGCCCTGGGGACCGCCGAACGAGCCGTGATTCACCGGGCCGGAAACGGGCTCCTGATAGGCCGCGGGCGCCGCCGGTGCCGCGGCGGGTGAAACACGGGGGCCATTCCACGACGCGACCCGGAATTCCTCCGCCGGGACCACCGGGACCTCCGCGGCCTTCGACGCGTCCTCGACGGGACTCATGAGGACGGCGAAAGTGATCAGCATGAGTTCGAGGCCGAGTCCGATGATGAGCGGTGCGACCAGGACCAGGCCGGTGACACCGGTGTCGGTGTGGACGCCGGACACGTTGTGCACGTTCACGGCCGCCATTCCCGTGTAGTGCATTCCGCTGATCGCGACGGCCATCACCAGGGCCGCGCCGACCGTCGCCCAGGTCCCCTTCACCCGCAGGGTGAACCACAGGGCGGCGGTGGCCGCCACGACGGCGATCACCACGGAGAGCACCACGAGCGAGGTCGTGTAGGCGACCTGGCCGGGGAACAGGAGCGCCTGCATGCCCATGTAGTGCATCGCGGCGACACCGATCCCGGCGCCGACACCGCCGGTGAGCAGCCCGGACCAGGACCGCCGCACTCCGGCGACGAACATCCCGAGTCCGACGATCACGATGGCGACCAGCAGGCTGACGATGGTCAGCGGCACGTCGTAGCGGAACTCCACGCCGTCGACGGCGAAGCCGAGCATGGCGATGAAGTGCATTCCCCAGATGCCCGACCCGAGGGTCAGCGCCCCGGCGGCGAGCCACGACCAGCCCCGGGCCAGTCCCCGGGCGTGGAAACGGGCCGCGCAGGCGAGCCCGAGTCCGGAGCCCACGGCCGCCATGAGGTAGGCCAGCACGGGATACAAGGAATGCGAATAGAGATGCTGATGCTGCCCCACGAAGGAAACTCCCCACCTGGCTTGGACGGTACGCGCTGTACCGGGAAAGGAAAGGGGGGTGCGGACCATGGATCGCCCGGCACTTGTACCCACACACCTCGCCGGCGTACCGCCCGCAAATTCCTCATCGGTATCCCGCGACGGCGTCCTTGCCGTTCCACGGGGCACGGCCGCGGCGACTCCCCCCGTCGCCCGGCCACCGATGCTTGAACCTTATATTAAGTCCCTCCAGGTGCCGCACGCCCACGGCACCGGAAACACACCGTTCCCTCGGGGGGAATTCTCACCCACCGAAAACGCGCCGTCCGACGGCGCTCAGGCGCCCGGGGAGCGGCGCAGTGTGCTCGCGTACGCGCCGGCGAGAGTGCCCAGCGCGGCGGCGACCGGGCGTCGGGCCGGCCCCTGGAGCAGCGCGGAGCCGGCGCGTTCCGCCGCGCGCAGCCGGTGGCCCTGGAGGTCGATCAAAGCGCGCGTCATGGGCCGGTGCGGCGCGGGGACGAGCTCGATCAGCGGCCGGGAGTCGGCGAGGCCGCGCCGGGCGGTCGCGGCGACCTCGCGCACGAGCCCCGCGAAGTCGCCCGCCGGCGCGCCGTGTTCGAGGCCGTCACGGCTCAGACCGTGGCGGGCGAGGGCGTCCTCGGGAATGCCGAGACGGCCGGCGCGCAGGTCCTCGGCGACGTCCTCCAGGAAGTCCAGGCGCTGGGCGGCCTCGACGAAGGTGCGGCAGGCGGCACGGTAGCCGTCGTACCCGGTGGCCGGTGCCAGCAGGCGGGCGACGAGCAGGAAGGCGGGCAGGGAGTACGCGTCGACGTAGGCCTGGAAGTCGGCCTCGGCGGCGAAGCCCCGCCATCCGGCGTCGGCCGGGGCGGCAACGAGGTACTCGGCCACGACGTCACCGAGCTCGGGCCGCCGCGCGACGGTGTGGGCGAGGGCCCGCAGCAGCCGGTCGCCGTCCCCGTCGCCACCGGCACCGCCGCGGTCGCCGCCGCCGTCCGCCAGGGCCCCGCGCACACGGCGCTCCCAGGCCGTGAACGCCGTGCGGGCCGCCCCGCCGTCGGCGTCCTGGTCGAGCAGATTGTCCGTGTGGTGCATGAACGCGGTCGCGGCGACGACGTCGGGGACGAGTTCGGCCGGAAGAAGGAGCCGGACCCCGGTGAAGGTGGCACGGTCGAAGCGGGTGACCAGGCGGCGCTGGGCGGTGTAGGCCTCGCGCAGCGCCGGGTCGGCGATGCCGGCCCGGTCCAGGGTGTGCCGCCAGGTGGTCATCGTTCCGCCGCTCCGTTCGTCCGGCCACGGGGGCCCCGGCGACGAGTCGAACGCAGTAGAACCGGCAAACTCACTGCCCGGATGCCGCCGGACACCCTCTGAGCTGGGACTCACCGTACCGGGTCCTGCTCCCTGTACGGGCCGACCACTGGCCCGCGCCCACGGCGGCACACCACCCGGACAGCCCCAACCGGGCGCCCGATGACCGAAGTTGCCCGAACGGGTCCGGGGTGTCGTCACACGCCGCGCCGCCGCGCAGCCATGGCAGCGCAGGTGGCCGAGCTGACGCGCGCGCGGGGTGCCGATCCGCCGTTCCTGGCGGAGGTGGCACGGGCCGCCGCCGTAGGATGACCGGGCCGGCCCACTCCCGTGCAGAAGGCGAGCGAGACGATGCGATCCCGTGCAGTCGGCGCGCCGGGCAGGCGCGTCCTCCCCGTGGCGGGGTAGCGCCGCCGTGCGGATCCGGATCGAGGGCCACGACCTGCCCGGGCGCACCCAGAGGTGCGGCCCGGAGGGCTCGGTGTACGAGGACGTCCATGTCGCGGTCCAGCGCCGCAACCGCCCCGGGGAGCTGCTGGACCTCCAGCCGGCGGACGCCGCGGCGGTCACCTGGACGCTCGACTGCGTCGCCGTCCCGGCCGCCGGGGGCACGGACGTCAAGGGGCCCCATGTGCAGGGCGGGCCCGGTGGGCGGTTCGTCTATCTGACGTGGGGAGCGCTGGACGGCGCGGGCGGCTTCACGATGTTCCGCCGGGCGAAGCTGATGCTGGACGCCGTCGACCCCGACGTGCTGGCGGCGGCGGCCGGGTCGGGCCTGCTGGTGGGCAACCTCGGCCTCACCGACGGCGGAGGTCACCCTCTGTGCGCCGCCGTGCGGCCGCCGCGCATCGTCTGGTCGGCCGGATAGGCGGTCACGGCCGGCTCAGGGGGGCGGGGCTCAGTCCTCGCCCCGGACGATGTTCCAGTCCGTGCTGTTCTCCTGGTCCCGCTCCAAGGTGTCGGCGCGCTTGCCGGTCTTCACGATGGCCGGCCGGCAGGTACGTATCTGCTGGTCACGTGGTATTCGGGTACTGATGGGGTGGCCGTTCCTGTTGTCCACGGTCCGGTGCCTCCTCGATTCCTCTCGAATGTCGACATACCCACTTGAATAGTACATACACGAACAACCTCAGCCCTGTGCGGGCACGCTGCGTCACGGGCCACCGCCCGCGGTGACACCGGTGCGCCCGGCTCCGGACGGGATCACGGAGGGCAACGCCCGCCACGACCGCGCCTGCCCCGTCCCTCGGGGGCGGAAACCGGGCCCCGGCCCGGGAGCGGAAGACCACGAGTGGCCGACAGTCATCGGTTCCAGAAATCCCCTTGTTCCAGCAAATTGAGTGTCATATCGGGCGCGCCGCCCCGACCGCCGGGTCGCGGGGGCCGAGGCTTGCCCTGTCCAACCCCGCGGATGCCCCGGCACCCGCTGAGACAGGAGGTCACCATGCGTCTTCCCCGCTTCGCCACCGCGGTCGGCGTGGCCGTCGTCGTTGTCCTGGGCGGTGCCGCCTCCGCCGGCGCCACCACCCCGGAACTGGCCGGCACGCACGCCTCGCACTCCTCGCACGACGGCCACGGGCGGCACGGGCACCACGCCCGTCACCACCTGCGCCACCTGCCGAAGTGGCACGGTCACCGCCACCAGCGCGACAACCACCGCCACCACTCGTTCGCCAAGCACCACCACCACCGCTGATCCCTGGCGGACCGCCCTGGGGCGGCGGCGGGCACCAAGCCGGTGCCCGCCGCCGCCTCAGGCCGTCTGGGCGCTGCGCAGCGCCGCGTACGAGCCGCCGGAGCGCAGCAGTTGGTCGTGCGTCCCGGTCTCGGTGATCCGGCCGTCCTCCATGACGACGATCCGGTCGGCGTTCCTGATCGTGGACAGCCGGTGCGCGACGACGAACACCGTCCGGTTGCGCACCAGCCGCTCCAGCGCCTGCTGCACCAGTGCCTCGGACCGCGAGTCCAGAGCCGAGGTCGCCTCGTCCAGCACAAGGACACGGGGGTCCCGGATGAGGGCGCGGGCGATCGCCAGGCGCTGCTTCTGCCCGCCCGACAGACGGGCCCCGCGCTCCCCCACGATCGTGTCGAGACCGGCCGGCAGGCGCTCCACGAACTCCATCGCGTTGGCCGCCCGCAGCGCCTCCCGCACGGTCTCCTCCGCCACGCCCGGCATGCCGTAGGCCACGTTGTCGCGGATGGTGCCCTCGAAGAGGATCGACTCCTGCGGCACCACCGACAGGAAACGGCGGTAACTGCGCAGGTCCAGGGACTCCATGTCGGCCCCGTCGAGGAGGATGCGGCCCTCGGCCGGGCGCAGGAAGCCGATGACGAGGCTGAGCACGGTCGACTTGCCCGCGCCCGAGGCACCCACCAGCGCGATGGTCTCCCCGGGCCGCACGGAGAGCGTGAAGTCCCGTACGGAATGGCGTCCGGCGTCCTCGTAGACATGGCCGACGCCCTGGAAGTCGATCCGGCCGCGGACCGCCGCCACCTCGGTCTTGCCCGCGTTCTGCTCCAGGTCGGGGGCCTGGAGCACCTCACCGGCCGAACGCACCGACTCCAGGCCCTTGCTGACCACCGGGGTGAGGCTGAGCAGCGTGGTCACGGCGGCCGTGAGCGAGGAGAAGTACGTGGTGAGCATGACGACGTCGCCGGGGGTCACGCCGAGCCAGCCGTGGTACGCGGCCAGGGCGGAGCCGAGCAGGCAGCACGTGCCCAGGACGTTGAGGATGATCCAGGCGAGCGAGCCGAAGCGGCCGTTGAGCCGGTCCAGACGCAGTCCGGCGGTGAGCACCTGGCTGAGCGTGCCGTCGACCCGCCGCAGAGCTGTGGACTCCAGCCCGTGCGCGCGCGTGATGGGGATCAGGGTCGTCATCTCCGTGACCCTGGAGGACAGTTGCTCGACCTCCTGGCGGAACGACTCGTTGGACTCGCGCAGCCGGCCGCGCAGCCACATCACCAGGGCGGAGGTCGCGGGCACCACGACCAGGAAGACCGGCAGGAAGGACGGGGTCTGCACGGCGATGACCACGAGCGCCCCGCCGAGGGTGGCGAGGGCCGACAGGCCCATGTCGCCGGTCTGCTGCACGGCCTGCTCGATCGCCTCGACGTCCCGGATCACCTTGGTCTGCAGCACCGCGGAGTTGACCCGCGCGTGGTAGCCGATGGACAGCTGCTGCATCCGCTGGCACAGCGCCGAGCGCAGCCGCATGCCGGTCCGCCGCGCGCTGCCGTACCAGCAGCGCACATAGAGCAGGTGGAAGGGGTAGTTGAGCAGGAGCATCACGAGCAGCACCGCGGTGCCGAGCATCATGCCGGACAGCGGCCGGTGCTGCACGATGACGTCGATGACCTGCGCGGTGACCAGCGGGGTCAGCCAGATCGGCGTGTGCTTGACCATGAAGGCCAGCACCGCCACGGTGAGCCGGCCGCGGTCGTGGCGGAAGAGGTAGGCGAGGGTGCGGATCGGGTGTTCACCGCGGTAGCGGTGGTCGAGCGGGCCGTGCGGCGACGCCATACGGGGACTCCGGGAGCACGTGGGTGCGGGGGATGAGACGGCGCTGGCTCATCGTCCGGTCAACGCGGGATCTTAGGGTGTGCACGTTCGCACGGTCACGGTGCGGAGCACGGGCTGTCCGGTCCCGGCCGACTGGAGGCGTCCTCCGGGGGAAGCCGGAGAGGGACAGGGCGCGATGTGGCGCCCGAAACCCCTGGGGAGTCAGCCATGTTGGCCGTCATCGCGACCGTCGTCTTCGCGGTCGCCTTCGTCATCAACGCCACCGGTACCGACACCGCCGCGGTGTTCACGCCGACGAGCCTGCTGCTGGTCGGGCTCGCGCTGGTCGCCGCCCACCTCGGTGGACTGGGCAGCGGTGCCCGCTGGTCCGGTTACCGCGGCCGGCGGCGCTGAGAGCGCGGAGGGGAGACGACGATGACCGACCGCCGCGAGGAACCCGCTCCGGAGGAGTCCGACCCGCACCGGCCGGGCTTCTCCAGCCCCGGCTTCTCCACGTCCACCGGCGGGGAGGAGGCGGGCCGTGTGCCGCCGGCCCCGCCGGTCCCAAAGTACGAGGTGCCGGAGCCCGAACTGCCGGACGCGGAGGGCAGCGGCCACGCGTCGCCCGCGTTCGGGTCTCCGGGCTTCGAGTCGCCCGGCTTCTCCAGCCCCGACTTCAGCAGTCCCGATTTCAGCAGTCCCGGCCCGCTCGGCGGCGAGGACGGCGGCGGCGATGACAGCGACGACGGCACGTCAGGCGGAGGGCTTTGAGGCCTCGTCGGCCATCCGGGCCCGGCACTCGGCGATGACCCGCTGGGCGTCCCGCTCGATCTCGACGGGGTCCAGTCCGAGCGCCCGCCCTATGTGCGTCGACCAGACCTCCGAGCGCACATTGGTCTCGAAGTCCAGGTCCGCACGGATGCTGTCGCGCGCGGCCTGCCGGTTCTGGCTCACCATGACGAAGGTCGACAGGAAGATCGCCTCCAGGCTGACGACCATCGTGAGCAGCCCGAAGGGGAACCGGTCGAAGACGGCGGCAGGGCCGAGGACCCCCTCGTTGGCGAGGATCCAGCCCGCGAACCAGACCACGTGCACGTAGACGAAGCCCATCGACCCGGCGAAGCGGGTGATCACGTCCGCGACCCGGTCCTGGAGCCCGCGGCCGCGGGCGAGGAGGGCCTGCTCGTGCGACAGGGCGCTGATCACGTGCGGCAAGGGGCCGGTGCGGTGGGACGTCATGGGCACATCCTGCCCGGGCGGTGCCGACCGGCTGCGCACCGGGTACCGCGACGGGAAGAAGCCGGCCCCCTCATGCGTTGACATGCTCGTATCTCCCGCGACAACGGAAGGAGTCACCGTGAAGGTCCGTGCCTCACTGCGCTCCCTGAAGAAGGCTCCCGGCTCGCAGATCGTCCGCCGCCGCGGGCGGGTCTTCGTGATCAACAAGAGGGACCCGCGCTTCAAGGCCCGCCAGGGCTGAGCCGCCGCTCCGGGAACGGGCGCCGCGGACCGTCGCAGGACGGCGCGGCGCCCGTCCGCGTGTCCGGGCGGATCACACGACCGGCGCTCGCGCGCGCAGCAGGAGCAGGACGACGTCGTCCGTCCGGCCGCGCCTCCCGGCGGTGTGCGCGAGCAGGCCGTCGGCGACCTCCTCCAGCGACAGGTGCCCGGTGAGGGCGAGGTGCTCGGCGAGGTCGGCGAGCGCGTCGTCGATGTCCGTGCCCGGGGCCTCGACCAGGCCGTCGGTGTAGAGGGCGAGCACCGAGCCCGGTGGGAAGGGGACCTCGGTGGTGGGGTAGCACGCGTCGGACTCCACCCCGAGCAGCGGCCCGCCGGCGAGGTCGAGCACGCTGACCCGGCCGTCCGGCTCGCGCAGCAGCGGGTGCGGGTGTCCGGCCCGGGCCACGAGGGCGCGCCGCCCGGGTATGTCCAGGTGGAGGTGCACACAGCTGGCGAACAGCCCCGCGTCCAGGTCGACCAGCAGCCGGTTGGTGGACTCCATGACCTGGCCGGGCGACTGGCCGGCCGCGCTGTACGCCCGTACCGCGGTGCGCACCTGGCCCATCAGCCCCGCCGCCTTGACGTTGTGGCCCTCGACATCGCCGACCACCGCGGCCACCCGGTCGCCGACGCGGGTCATGTCGTAGAAGTCGCCCCCGATGTCCATGCCCTCGGTGCCCGGAAGGTAGCGGGCCGCGACCTCCAGGCCGTGCGGCGAGGGCAGGGTGTGCGGCAGCAGGGCCGCCTGCAGCCCGTGGGCGAGCCGGTGCTTGATGTCGTACAGCCGGGCGCGCTCGGCCGCCTGCGCGATCAGGCCACCGAGCGCGGTCAGCACGGCGCGCTCGTCGGCGGAGAAGGTGTGCGGCTCGGGGTAGCCGAGCACGCAGGAGCCCACCGCCCGTCCTGAGGCGATCAGCGGCAGGAACGCCCACGAGGCCATACCGTCGCTGACGGCCGGCCGGCCCGGGTAGAGCTGCGCCAGCCGCTCCGGCGACTCCACGAAGGACGGCGTCCCGCGCACGAGCACCTGCACACTCGCGGTCGGCGCGGACACCGGCAGCCCCTCGAAGTGGTCGAGCATCCGCGGGTCCGGGTAGCCGCGGTGTCCCAGCACCCGCATCCGGCCGCCCTCCGAGGCCAGCAGGGCGACCGTCCGGCCGCCGATGGCGGGCATGATCTCGCCCGCCAGCAGGTCCACGACGTCCTGCACCCCGGCCGCCCTGGTCAGCGCGACGGCCAGGTTCAGCACATGGGAGATGGTCACCAGCCGGGCCGCGCCGCGCGGCCCGGGGTCCGGGGATCCTCCGTGGCCGCCGTCCTCACTGTGCTCACCGCGGTGGCTGTGGTCGTTGTGGTGGCTGTGGACGGCGGGCGCGCCGGCCGAGGCCGTCGGGGCGGGCGCGACCCGCACGGTCACGCCGTCGGTGCCGGGGTGCAGGCAGAAGCGGAGCCAGTCGTTCGGCGGGCGCAGGGCGACGAACGACATGGCCCGCTGGCTGATCAGCGCACCGCGGAAGCGGTCCTCGTACGCCGGGTCGTTGAGCCAGGGCATCGCGGTCCACAACCGGGCGCTGACCAGCGCCTTGACGGGCACGCCGAGGAGGGTCGCGGCGGCGGTGTTGGCGTAGGTGACACGGCCGTGGACGTCGAGCGCGCACAGCCCGTCCGGCAGCCGGGCGACCATGTGCTCGGCGTGGACGAGGGGTGACGCGGCGGTCCGCGGGGCGGCCTCGCCGGCCTCCGCGGTGCCGGGCTCGCGGCGGACCGGCCGCCCGGCCACGGCCTCGCGCTCCAGGCGCAGGGCGAGCCGCCGGCAGGCCGAGGTGAGCAGGTCGCGTTCCAGCCCGCCGAGTTCCGGCGGGTGCGAAGCGGCCAGAACGAGGAAGACCGCGCCGTAGGGGGTCTCGTCGGTGGCGACCGGCAGCGCCGCCATGGTGTACGGGTACGGCAGCACCAGCGCGATCCGCGGGTAGACGCGCGCCATCTCGCTCTCACCGCCGATCCAGACCAGGCGGCGCTCGCGCAGGGCGTCGGCCACAGGGAGCCGCGAGGCGAGCCCCACGCGTTCCCACGGGGCGGCGAAGGCGCGCGGCAGTCCCGCGCCGACCGCCATCTCCAGGACCGGCGCGTCGGGCGCGAGCAGGTAGACCGCGCCGGCGTGGGCGTGGACGTCGTCCATCATCGAGGCCAGGGCGAGGGAGAGCAGCGCACCACCGGCCGTCCCGCCGCTGTCCGGGTACGGCAGCCCGGGAGGCATCCCGTCGGGCACGGGCACCACCTCCTCCGGCTCTATCGCTCCAGCCTGCCTCCGGGCGGCGCGCCGCGCATGCGGGCGGCGGGCTGACCAGCGCGGATCCCGGCGGCCCGGATGCCGCGGCCGACCGGGTGCGGTCTCAACTGCCGTACGGCGTCGCACAGATGGCATGTCGCGTTTTTGTTCCATCCTCTTGGCGTTCGAAGGAAGCGATGCTTCAATGTGGCGCTGTTAGGAAGGTTTCCTAACTTCTGACTCCCCGGAGACCCCCGTGCAGATCCCCCCACACCGTCATGCACGCACCCTCAACGGCAGGCGCCTGGCGCTCGGCGCGACCGCCGCCCTCTCGGCGGGCGTGCTCGCCGTGGGCGTCGGCTCGCTCGCGTCCGCCGCTCCCGCACCCGTCACCACGGCCGCGACCGCGCACGCCGCCGCGGCGGCCAAGGTCGCGGCGACCGGCCTCGACGACCCCCACAAAAAGGACATCGCGATGCAGCTGGTGTCCAGTGCAGAGAACTCCTCGCTGGACTGGAAGGCCCAGTACAAGTACATCGAGGACATCGGCGACGGACGCGGCTACACCGCCGGCATCATCGGCTTCTGCTCCGGCACCGGCGACATGCTCGACCTGGTCCAGCTCTACACCGACCGCAAGCCGGGCAACGTCCTCGCCCGCTACCTCCCGGCGCTCCGCAACGTCAACGGCACCGACTCGCACAGCGGCCTCGGCTCCGGGTTCGAGAGCGCCTGGCGGACCGCCGCCGCCGACACGGCCTTCCAGCAGGCCCAGAACGACGAGCGCGACCGGGTCTACTTCAACCCCTCGGTCCAGCAGGCCAAGGCCGACGGGCTGCGCGCGCTGGGCCAGTTCGCGTACTACGACGCGATAGTGATGCACGGCCCCGGCGACGACAAGGTCAGCTTCGGCGGCATCCGCAGGACCGCCCTGTCCAAGGCCAAGAGCCCGGCGCAGGGCGGCGACGAGAAGGCGTACATCAACGCCTTCCTCGACGCCCGCAAGGCGGCCATGAAGACCGAGGAGGCGCACAGCGACACCTCTCGCGTCGACACCGAGCAGCGCGTCTTCCTCAACAACGGCAACTTCGACCTCACCCCTCCGCTGAAGTGGAAGGTCTACGGGGACAGCTACACCATCAACCAGTGATCCCCGCGCACCACAGGACCGGGCCGGCCCCCCGTGCGAGGGGGCCGGCCCGGTCCGCGCCGGCGCCCGTGGCGGCGCCGGTGCCGTCCCGCGGGTCAGGCGACGCAGACGCCCGGGACCGCGAGCCGCTCGTACAGGTGCGGGTGGGCCACCGTGCCGTCGGGGTAGCGCTCGGCGGCGTCGCCGAACTCGGGGCTGGTGAGCGCCGCGTGCAGATGCCCGGCGGACTCCCAGACCGCGATGTTCATCAGCGCGCGGCTGCCCCCGACGCCCTTGTGCATCTGGGCGGAGATGAAGCCGGGCTGCCGCTTGAAGTACGCGGAGTCCTCGGTCCAGGCGGCCAGCACCTCCGCCACCTTGCCGTCCGGCGCCACGATGGTGTTGACCAGGACCACCGGCCCGGTCTCCTCCAGCAGCTGCTTGGGATAGGGGGACGTCTCGTCGACGTCGGCGAGCTCAATCACGGCTGTTCCTGTCGTCGGGGAGCGGTGAGGGGTCGAGCGTCACGGGGAGTTCCGCCAGTCCGCGGAACGCGGGGAAGGGGACGGCCAGCCAGCGCGCGTCCTCGGGCGGCGTGACCGGCGCGACGTGCGGGAAGCGGCCGAAGAGCGTGGCCAGGGCGATCCGCGTCTCCAGCCGGGCCAGTGGAGCCCCGACGCAGTAGTGCGGCCCGTGCCCGAAGGCCAGGTGGGAGCCGGCGTCGGCGCGGGTGACGGTGAAGCGGTCGGGTTCCCCGAAGGCCGCGGGGTCGCGGTTCGCGGAGGCGAGCGCGATCTGCACGAGCGCCCCCTTGGGGACGAGGGTGCCGCGGATCTCCACGTCCTCGGCGGCGTAGCGGAACGTGGCGTTCTCCACCGAGCCCTCGAAGCGCAGCACTTCCTCGACGGCCCGCGGCCAGAGCTCCGGGTCGCGCAGGACCGCGGACGACTGGTCCGGGTGGGCCAGCAGGTGGTGGACGGCGTTGCCGATCAGATACGCGGTCGTCTTGTGGCCGGCGAAGAGCAGTACCCAGGCCGTCGAGACGAGTTCGCGGTCGGTCAGGGCCCCGCCCTCGTCCTGCGCCCGGACCAGCGCGCTCATCAGGTCCTCGCCCGGATGCGCGCGCTTGCGGGCGACCAGCTCCACCAGGTGGTCGCGCAGCGCCCCCTCGGCCTCCTCCAGCGCCTTCCTGGCCTCGGGGCCGAAGCCGGTCTGCGCGACGGTGGCCGACCATTGCCGGGCCTGCTCGCGCTCGGACTCGGGGACGCCGAGGAGTTCGCAGATCACGTTGAGCGGCAGCGGGAAGGCGAACGCCGGAAGCAGGTCGACGGGCTCCCGTGCCGGGCACCGGTCCAGCAGTTCGTCGGCGATGCGCTGGATGCGGGGGCGCAGCGCCGCCACGCGGCGCGGGGTGAAGGCGCTGTTGACGATCCGGCGCAGGCGGGTGTGCTTCGGCGGGTCGGAGAAGAGCATGTTGTCGTCGAGCGCGACGGAGGAGTCCCCGAAGATCCGCTGGTAGGCGTCCATCGCGCCGTACATGTCCTTGCTCAGCCGCGGGTCGGCCAGCGCCGCGCGGGCGTCGTCGTACCGCGTGATCAGGTACGTCTCCACTCCATGCGGGGGCCGCATCGGGCACACCGGTGCGGCCTGCCGCAGCGCGGCGTACACCGGGTGCGGGTCGACGCGGAACTCCGGTCGCCCCTCGGCGACGGCGGCCGCCGCGTCACCGGGGGTGGCTGCGTGGGTCATGGCTGGTCCTGACATTCGGGCTGCCGTCGGTCACTGCGGCACGTCGCGTCCGCCGGGTGCTCGACGGACACATCATCGGAAACGCCACTTCGGACATCGTAGGAAGACTCCCCGGGGTCCAAATCCGGGAGGGGGCAAATGGATGACGCGCGCGAGCGGACCCCTCACGGCACCTCCGCCTCCCCCGTCACATCCGTATCGGCGACGGGCACTTCGGAAAAGGCCCTACCCAGCTATGGGTGAAAGTTGTACGGTCCACGGGGCCACGTGTCGCCAGGGAGGTATGTCATGGCCCCGCCAGCATTAACCGCTGTACCCGCTGTGCTCAGTCGCGCCCGCACCACGGCCCCGCCCGGCTGGAGCCGGTGGCTCGTGCCGCCCGCGGCGCTCTCCATCCACCTCGCGATCGGCCAGGCCTACGCCTGGAGCGTGTTCAAGCCACCGCTGGAGGGCGCCCTCCAGCTCAGCGGCACCCAGTCGGCGCTCCCCTTCCAGCTGGCGATCGTCATGCTGGGGCTGTCCGCGGCCTTCGGTGGCACCCTCGTCGAGCGCAACGGCCCGCGCTGGGCGATGTGCGTGTCCGCGCTCTGCTTCTCCTCCGGCTTCCTCATCTCCGCGCTCGGCGCCGCGACCAGCCAGTACTGGCTGATCGTGCTGGGGTACGGCTTCGTGGGCGGGATCGGCCTCGGCATCGGCTACATATCCCCGGTCTCCACCCTCATCAAGTGGTTCCCCGACCGCCCCGGACTGGCCACCGGCATCGCCATCATGGGCTTCGGCGGCGGCGCCCTGATCGCCTCGCCCTGGTCGACCCAGATGCTGTCGTCCTTCGGCGCCGACACGTCCGGCATCGCCCAGACCTTCCTGGTGATGGGCCTGGTCTACGCCGTCTTCATGTCGTTCGGCGTGCTGCTGGTACGCGTGCCGGCCGACGACTGGAAGCCGTCCGGCCGGCCCCCCGCCGCCGAGTCGGCGCGCCCCCTGGTCACGACCGCCCAGGTGTCGGCCCGCACGGCGCTGCGCACGCCGCAGTTCTGGTGCCTGTGGGTCGTGCTCTGCATGAACGTGACGGCGGGCATCGGCATCCTGGAGAAGGCCGCGCCGATGATCACCGACTTCTTCGCCGACACCTCGACGCCGGTCGCGGCCACCGCCGCCGCGGGCTTCGTCGGCGTCCTGTCGCTCGGCAACATGCTCGGCCGGATCACCTGGTCGGCCACCTCCGACCTCGTCGGGCGCAAGAACATCTACCGCGTGTACCTCGGCGTGGGCGCCCTGCTCTACCTGCTGATCGCACTCGTGGGCGACTCGTCCAAGCCGCTGTTCATCCTGGCGGCCGCGGTCATCCTGTCCTTCTACGGGGGCGGGTTCGCCACGATCCCGGCCTACCTGAAGGACCTCTTCGGCACCTACCAGGTCGGCGCCATCCACGGGCGGCTGCTGACCGCGTGGTCCACCGCCGGCGTGCTCGGGCCGCTGATCGTGAACGCGATCGCCGACCACGAGAAGTCGGCCGGGCGCACCGGCCCGGACCTCTACACGACGTCCTTCGTCATCATGATGGTCCTGCTGGTCATCGGCTTCGTCGCCAACGAACTCGTACGTCCCGTCAACGCCCGTCATCACGACGGCCCGTCGCAGACACCGGCCGTCGAGGCGGCCGGGCCCGAGTCGGAAGGAGCCGTCCGATGACCGAACCGTCCACGCCGGCCGGTGCGGAAACTCCGGACCGCCGTCCCCTGATGGCGCTCGCCTGGCTGTGGGTGGGCGCGCCCTTCGCCTACGGGGTCTACGAACTCGCCCTCAAGCTCAAGCAGTTGTTCGGCGGCTGAGGCACGGCAGGTTGTTGCGGAATCCTTACCCCCGTCCGGTGGGGGTGGGCGGGCCCGCGGGCGCACTCGTACGCTCGCGGGCATGCCCGCCTCCCTGACGGCCAGACTCGCCCTGGTCACCGCCGTTCCGCTGGCCCTCGCTGCCGCCGGTCTCCTGGTGCACCCGCACACGCTGAAGACCGCGACGGCGCATGACTGGGTTGTACTGCACGTGTGGCTGCTGCCGTTGTTCCCTCTCCTGCCGCTGGGCCTGGCCGTCCCCCTGCACGGGCGCCTCCGGCGCGACGCCGCGGGCGTGGCCGCGGCGCTGGCCTGGGTGGGCGGCTACGGCTACGCGGTCCTCTACACCGGACTGGACGCGGTCGCGGGCATCGCGGGAGGAACGGTGCGCGTGTACGACGCTCCCGGCCAGGAAGCCCTGCTGGACCACCTCTTCGCCACCGGGGGCGCCCTCGGCCGGGCGGGTGTCTGGGCCCTCGCGGGAGCCGTGCTCGCGACGGGCGCCGCGCTGCAGCTGCATGGCGGCGCACGGGACGGACTGCGGGCGGTACCCGGCACGGCCGTCCTGCTCGCCGCGTGCTGGTCCTTCCGGGACAGCCACATCTTCTGGCCCCGGGGCGTGTTCACCATGCTGGCCTTCGCCCTCGGCTTCGCCCTGCTGCTGTGGCGGTCACCGCGCCCGCCCGCACAACCGATGACCTGACGGGCACTAAGCCGCCGTGAAGTGGGGTAACCGCCTTCCGAACGAACGCGCGCTCGCGCCGTCGAGCGCCCACCACGGAGGAAGCGAACCATGCCCCACAGCCCCCGGACGAGCACCCGCACCGACCGCGGCACGCTCGGCGTCATCGGTCTGATATGCGCCGTCGCCGGCTTCTTCGTCCTCGGCATCCTGCTCGGCCCGGCCGCCGTGATCTGCGGCTGGCTCGCCATGGGCCGCACATGGCGGGGCGCCAAGCCGCTGCTGCCGCTCGTCGCCGTGGTCCTGGGGGCGATCGACACCCTCGTGGCGGTGCTCTGGATGACCGGCCCGCACTGGAGCGGCGGCAGCGGCATCCTCTGACCCGGCGTCCGCTCCCCGTCCCCGGCCGCCCAGGAGCCCGTGTGCCCGCCCCCACTGTCGTGTCGCCGCTCCGGGCGGCAGCCCTGCTGACCGCGGCGGTACTGGCCGCCGGATGCGGCACCGGCCAACGCCCCGACGGGGGCGGGTCGGTGACCCTGCCGACGGCCGGCGCGCGCTTCGACTACCAAATCGGCGGCGGCTATCCGCCGGCGAAGGGCGTCCGCGTGGTCTCCCGCGACCGCGCCGACCGGCCCGCGTCCGGGACGTACTCCGTCTGCTACGTCAACGCCTTCCAGGCCCAGCCCGGCGAGTCCTCGTGGTGGCGGCGCCACCACCCGGACCTGCTCCTGCACGACCGGCGGGGCGCCCCGGTCGTCGACGAGGAGTGGGACGAGGTGCTGTTCGACGTCTCGACGCCCGCCCGGCGGACCGCGCTGGCCGACGTCGTCGGCCGTTGGATCGACGACTGCGCCGCGCGCGGTTTCCAGGCCGTCGAACCGGACAACCTGGACTCCTTCGAGCGCTCCCGGGGCCTGCTGACCCCCGCTCAGAACGCCGCGTACGCCCGGCTCCTGGCGGCACGGGCGCACGCGGCGGGACTCGCCGTCGCGCAGAAGAACACCGCCGAACTCCTCCCCCGGCACGCCGACGTCGGCTTCGACTTCGCCGTCGCCGAGGAGTGCGGGGAGTTCGACGAGTGCGGCGACTACGCCGCCGCGTACGCGAACCGCGTCCTGGTCGTCGCCTACACCGCGGCCGACTTCGGCCGGACCTGCCGCCGCTGGGGCGGCCGCCTC
Organism: Streptomyces sp. NPDC088732; assembly: GCF_044751205.1. Taxonomy (NCBI): domain Bacteria; kingdom Bacillati; phylum Actinomycetota; class Actinomycetes; order Kitasatosporales; family Streptomycetaceae; genus Streptomyces; species Streptomyces sp. NPDC088732. The sequence goes on along the minus strand of NZ_JBIVLI010000014.1, from coordinate 159,366 downwards.
TCGGTGGTGCTGCGGGACCGGGACGTCAGGCCCGCCGGGCAGCGCGGGCACGTCTTCCGCACCTGCTGAGCGGCGGCGGCCGATTCACCCCGCGGACACCGCGTACCAGCGGCCGTCGCGCTGGTGCACGAGTTCGGCGGCGACCAGGGTGTCGATGTGGCGCACGATGGTGGCCGGCTGGTAGCCCACGCTGGCGCTCAGGTCGTCGATGGTCGTGCCGTCGCCGCCCGCGGCACGCAACTGCTCCAGGGTCTTGAGCGCCGTGCGGGGCAGCGCGGGCTCCGGCTGGGGCTCCGGCCGCGCCTCGGGCCGGCGTTCCGGACTCTGCTCCGACCGTGGGGCGGGAGCCACGGGCACGGCCGCCACCACCGGCGCCGGACCGCCCGCGGGAGCCGCCGCGGGGGCGCTGGAAGGCGAAACCGGGCGGACGGTGGGCCGTCCGGCGACCGGGGCGCCGGCCGCGACGGGGCGGGGGGTGCGGTTGACCGTGCGGTGCTTGCGGCCCTTTTGGTTTCGTCGGGTGCTCATCTCACGCTCCTCCTTGGCTGCGATCTTGCAGGGCCAACGTGCGAACGCGGTTTCGGTCACGCGGATACGTGCATGCGGGGGACACCGCCCCGGGGAATGCGCTCCCCGCGCGCGGGGTTCCATCACGAGAGCCGAGTGAAAAGGGGAGCCTCATGGCGTCCACCGACAGCACGCGTGGCCACACCGTCACGGCGGTGCCCGGTACGCAGCACGTGACGGTCGAGATCGACGGACAGGTGGTGGCCGACACCCGGCGTCCGCTGCTCGTCCACGAGACCGGCCTGCCGGTCCGCTACTACATTCCGCCGGAGGACGTCGACCTGGCGCGGTTCCGGCCGACCGACACCCACACCACCTGCCCGTTCAAGGGCCTGGCCTCGTACTGGTCGTTCGGCGACCACACCGACGTGGCCTGGGCCTACCCGGAGCCGATCGCCACGGTGCCGGAGATCAAGGACCACCTGTCCTTCTACGACACGATCGCCGAGATCAAGGTCGCGGACGGCGTCTGACCGCCCGGCCACCGGCGCCCTCCGACGGGGCGGCGCCGGCCCGCGGCCGACGCGGGCAGCGGCCGATGCGGTGCGTGACTGCGCGCCACGGACCGTGATGCATCGCCCCACCAGGCACGAGTGTTCGTTTTGGGGCGCGCGGCGGGCTCCGGGGAGCAATGATGGTCACATGGCGAATCCGACCATCCTCACCGTCGACGACGACCCGGCAGTCTCCCGGGCGGTGGCCCGCGACATTCGCCGCCGGTACGGGGACCGGTACCGTGTGGTGCGCGCGACCTCCGGCGACGAGGCGCTGAGCGCGCTGCGCGAGATCAAGCTGCGCGGCGAGCAGCTGGCCGTCATGCTGGCGGACTACCGCATGCCGCAGATGAACGGCGTCGAGTTCCTCGAGGCCGCGATGGACCTGTTCCCGCTGGCGCGGCGCGTACTGCTGACCGCCTACGCGGACACCGCGGCGGCCATCGACGCGATCAACATCATCGATCTGGACCACTACTTGCTCAAGCCGTGGAGCCCGCCGGAGGAGAACCTCTATCCGGTGATCGACACACTGCTCGAATCCTGGCTCTCCACCCCCGACCCGACCGCCAGCGAGACCCGGGTCGTCGGGCACCGCTGGTCCGCGCCGTCGTTCAAGGTGCGCGACTTCCTCACCCGCAACCTGGTGCCCTACCGCTGGCTGCCCTCGGAGGACCCGGAGGCCGTCCAGCTGCTGACCGCCGCGGGACTCACCCCGGACGACGTACCGCTGGTGGTCACCGACGACGGTTCGACGCTGGTGCGGCCGAGCGAGGCCGAACTCGCCGCGCACGTCGGCCTCAGCACCACACCGTCCGCCGACTTCTACGACCTGGTGGTGGTCGGCGGCGGCCCGGCCGGCCTCGGTGCCGCCGTGTACGGCGCCTCCGAGGGCCTGCGCACGGTGCTCGTGGAGCGCAGGGCGACGGGCGGGCAGGCCGGCCAGAGCAGCCGGATCGAGAACTACCTGGGCTTCCCGGACGGTGTCTCCGGCGCCCAGCTCACCGACCGGGCGCGCCGGCAGGCGCTGAAGTTCGGCGCGGAGATCCTGAGCACCCGCGAGGTGACGGGACTGGAGGCGGCGGGTGCCGGACGGGTGCTGTCCTTCGGGGACGGCTCGGCGATCACGGCGCACACCGTGGTGCTCGCCACCGGCGTGGCGTACCGCAGGCTGGACGCGCCGGGGCTCGCCGAGTTCACCGGCGCCGGCGTCTTCTACGGCTCGGCCATGACCGAGGCCATGAACTGCGCCGGCCAGGACGTCTACATCGTGGGCGGCGCCAACTCGGCGGGGCAGGCCGCCGTGTACTTCTCGCGCAACGCCCACCGTGTGCACCTGCTGATCCGCGGTGCCGACCTGGGCCGTTCAATGTCGCGCTACCTGATCGACCAGATCGCCGCAATCGACACCATCGACGTGCACCCCTGCACCGAGGTGGTCGGCGGCAAGGGCGGCGACCACCTGGAGCAGCTGCTGCTGCGGGACGCGAAGACGGGCGCGGTGACGACCGTGGACGCGGAGTGGCTGTTCGTCTTCATCGGCGCGGAGCCGCGCACGGACTGGCTTGAAGGTGTCGTGGAGCGCGACGCGCGCGGCTTTGTCCTGACCGGCCCCGATCTGCTCACCGGCGGGCGGCGGCCGGGCCGCTGGCCGCTCCCCCGCGACCCGTACCACCTGGAGGCCAGCGTGCCCGGGGTCTTCGCGGCGGGCGACGTCCGCGCGGAGTCCGTCAAGCGGGTGGCGTCGGCCGTGGGCGAGGGCGCGATGGCCGTATCGCTCGTGCACCGTTACCTGGAGGCGCAGTGACCACCACGCCGGACCGGCTCGGACCGGAGCAGCTGAAGACCCTGTTCCTTTTCGAGGCGCTCGGGGACAAGCAACTGGCCTGGCTCGCCGAACAGGGCTGTGTGGAGCGGACACCCGGCGGCAGCGACGTCTACTGCGAGGGCGAGCCCGCCACCTGCTTCTACATCCTGCTGAGCGGCACCGTGGCGATGACCAGGCTGCTCCACGGCGACCAGGTGGAGGTCAACCGCACCGACCAGCGCGGGGTGTACGCGGGCGCGACGCAGGCGTACCTCGGCGACCGGGTGGAGCAGGTCTACCCCAACTCCCTGCGGGCGATCACCGACTGCGAGTTCTTCGTGGTCCCGGCGGGCGAGTTCGCCGGGGCGATGCACCGGTGGTTCCCGATGGCGGTGCACCTGCTGGAGGGGCTGTTCTTCGGCGTACGCCAGCAGAACACGATCATGGGCGAACGCGAGCGGCTGCTGGCGCTCGGCTCCCTCTCCGCGGGCCTGACGCACGAGCTGAACAACCCGGCCGCGGCCGCGGTACGGGCGACCTCCGCACTGCGCGACCGGGTCGCCGGCATGCGGCACAAGCTCGCCCTCATCGCGGACGGCCGGCTCGACACCCGGCAGCTGCACGAACTGGTCGAGCTCCAGGACGCCGCGATCAAGCGCCTCGCCTCAGCACCGGAACTGTCGGCGCTGCAGGCCTCGGACGCGGAGGACGAGCTGACGGACTGGCTCGAGGACCACGGCGTCAACGGCTCCTGGGAGCTCGCGCCGACGCTGATCGCGGGCGGCGTGGACGTGGAGTGGCTCGGCACCGTGGTGGAGACCGTCGGCGAGGACCGCCTGGAGGCGTCCGTGCGCTGGCTGTCGTACACCCTCGACACCGAACTGCTCATGGGCGAGATCGACGACGCCGTCACCCGGATCTCCGGGCTGGTCGGCGCCGCGAAGCAGTACTCGCAGCTGGACCGCGCGCCGCAGCAGACCGTGGACGTGCACGCGCTGCTGGACGCGACGCTGACGATGCTCCACGCGAAGATCCCCGGCGGGGTGCAGGTGGTCAAGGAGTACGACCGCACGCTGCCGCAGATCCAGGCCTACGGCGCGGAGCTCAACCAGGTGTGGACCAACCTGATCGTCAACTCCCTGGACGCGATGGCCGGTTCGGGCACCCTCAGCATCCGCACCCAGTGGGACGGCACGGAACGGCTGCTGGTCGAGATCGGCGACACCGGAGCGGGCATCCCCGACGAGATCCGGCCACGGATCTTCGAGCCGTTCTTCACCACGAAGCCGGTCGGCGAGGGCACGGGGCTCGGCCTCGACATCTCCTACCGCATCGTGGTCAACAAGCACCACGGCGACATCCGCGTCGAGTCCACCCCGGGCGACACACGCTTCACCGTGTGCCTGCCGGTCGCCCTGAGCCACCCGGGCGACGCCTCGGTCCCGGACTGAACCGGCAAACCGTCAGCCGAGCGACTTCCGCGACTTCCCGAAGCCGGCGGTGGGCAGCTGCTGGTCCGCGGCGCTCTTGAGCGACCGCAGGGCCAGCAGCAGCACCCCGATGTCGTCGATGAGGATCGGGTCGGGCAGCAGGTCCACCGGGCACACCAGGTAGATCAGCGCCGCCCAGAAGGCCAGCTTGCCCGAGCGCGGGACGTCGGCGCTGCGCAGCAGGTGCCTGACCCGTGCCATCTTCACCACCAGCACCACGGCGACCGCGAGCATGATCGCGACCGCCACCCCCGCGATGACCAGCACTGTCGTGGACCAATCACCCATGGCTGCCTCCCTCGTTCGCGTCTACCCCTGACGGGTGCGCAGAAACGGTACCCGACCCGGCACGAAAGGCCGTCCACCGCATGATCGCTTCACACCGGATCGCCGCCACCACCGATATCCGCGACCGCCGGCTCGCCGGCCTCGCGCTCAATCCCGCGGCCCCCGAGGACGTGCTGCTGCGTCTGCTGTCCGACGGGCCGACGGGCCGACGGTGGCGCGCCTGACACTGAGTGAAGGCCGGCCGCTGCCGGACGCCGTCGTCGAGGCGGTGATCACGCACCCGGACCGATCGGTGCGCGGCCGCTTCGCCTGCAATCCCCATGTCGACCCGGGACTGCGCCTGCGGCTGATCGACGACCCGGAGTGGACGGTACGGGCCCTGCTCAGCGACGGACCCGCACTGCCCTTGCACATTGCCCCCGCGCCGCTGCCGGACTGGGCCGTCCTCCACATGATCCGCACCTACGGGGACGAGCTCCAGGGCGGGTTGGGGTTCACCCGCCAGGTGTCCACCGGCTTCATGTGGTCGGCGCTCTCCCACCCGGACCCCAAGGTGCGGCTCATGGGCATCAGCTGGCGCGGCGTACCGGACGACGTGAGGGAGGCGCTGTTCGCGGATCCCGACGAGAAGGTCCGGAAGCGGGCCCGCGACTGGGTGCGCGACGAGGACCCGCAGTGGGTGGAGCAGCAGTTGCCGCCACACAGCTGCCACGGCCGCACCGACGGACTCCTGAACGGCGCCCTCAGCCGGAAAGTCATCGAGAACGTGCTCACCGCGCCGGCCGCCGAGGACGAACGCGCCATGATCGCGAGCAACCCCACCCTTCCCGCGGACGTGGTGGCGCTGCTCTCCGCCGATCCGGACGCCGAGGTCCGCCGGGAGATCGCCGGGCACCCCCGGCTCTCGCAGGAGGGTCGCCGGGCGCTCGGAGCGGATCCCGACCCGCTGGTGCGGCGGTGCACCGCCCACCGCCGCGACCTGGAACCCGACGAACTGCGGGCGCTGGCTGCCGACCCCGATCCCCGCGTGCGGCTCGCCGCGTCCATGCACCCCGCGCTGACCGACGCCGAACGGGCCGCCATCGACTACGAGGTCCCCATGGACGAGCCGTTCGTCCCGGGGATCCCGTCACGGGTGCCCGGTGACCCGGGCGAGTTGCGGCGCGACGCCCTGTCCGGCCATCCGATGCTGCGCCGCCGGGCCGCCCGGGACCGCTTCCTGCCGCCCGACCTGGTCGCGCGCCTCGCCGCCGACGCCGACCTCGGCGTCCGTGTCCTGCTCGCGCAGAACCACCCGGAGGCACCGGCGGCGCTGCTGCTGCGCAGCTTCCTGGAGTACACCGGTCGTAAGCGCGAACACCTGCTGCTCCGGGCGGACTTCCCCTCCGCCGGGCTGGCCCGGTACGCCGGCGACGAGGACCCGGCGGTGCGGGCGCTGGCCTGCCGGGACCCGGAGACCGCCGCGGAGACCGTGGACAAACTCACCCGCGACCCCGATCCGCGGGTCCGGGCCGCCGCGGCGGCCCACCCAAAGCTGCCTCCCGCCCGGCTGGCGGAGCTCCTCGACGACGAGGAACTGGCCCATCACGCCGCGGCGAACCCGGCGCTGGACCCCGTCGTCATGCGTCGACTCGTGGCGTCCGCTGCCGGATGAAGGGGGTCAGCCGGTCGTAGGCGGCGCGCAGTTCGGCGCGGGTGTACGCGTCCCGGACGGCGATGAGGGCGCCGTGGGAGGCGGAGTGGTCGACCGTGAAGCGGTCGTGCCAGCCGCCGCCCGAGGCGATGATCACGGGGGCGTCGACGCCGTCGAACTGGTCGGCGGTGATGTCGACACGCAGGCCGTTCTTCTCGATCCACGCATGGGAGGCGCCGTTCTCCCAGGCGCTGACGTACCTCCACACGCCCATCCCGTTCTGGTGGAGGTACTCGCCGAGAAGGACCGACGCGTCACCGCAGGAGCCGTGGGGGAAGCGCTCCAGGGAGACCAGGCCGGGGTCGGGGCAGTCCAGGATCGCCTGACGGAGCCCCAGGGCGAGTGTGCGGAGTTCGGACACGCGCGGAGTGTAACGCGTGAAGATCATTAGTACGAGAGGTGGCGCGGGGGCATCCGCCGCCGGAGACCGGCCGGTTGGCCGGGGCCGCAGTCAACTCAGCGGGCCCCGGGTCGTCAAGAGTTCACGGCAGGATTGGTACGCGGACGTTCCGGCGGGCCGGGAGGCCCCCTTCGTGTTCAACAAACGAAGGAAACGAACTCCTCGCAGGTCACGGACCGTTCCGAGCTCTCAACCCTTGAACGACTGTTGACCCGCCGGAAACAGTTCCTGTCGGAGCTCTTGACCGCGACTTCTCTCACGTCTTAACTCACGCCCTGAATTAAGTTGTGCGGCCGAGACAGGAGTTCCGATGAGACCCCACGTCAATGACGCCCACCGCAGACACTTAGGGCTGATAGCCCTGCTGTCCGTCCTGCTGGCCCTGATCGCCGTCCCCGCCGGACCGCTCGCCAAGGCCCACGCCGCGGCCTGCGGAACCGCCAACGTCGCCCAGGGCAGGACCGCCACCGCCTCCTCCACCGAGAACGCCGGCACGGCCGCGTCCAACGCGGTCGACGGAAATGCCGGCACCCGCTGGTCCAGCGCCTTCAGCGACCCGCAGTGGCTCCAGGTCGACCTCGGCAGTTCGCAGACGCTCTGCGAGGTCGTGCTCACCTGGGAGGCCGCCTACGCCAGCGCCTACCAGATCCAGATCTCGTCCAACGGCACCGACTGGAGCACCGTCGCCTCCACCACGACCGGCGCCGGCGGCACCGAGACCCGCGCCGTCAGCGGCACCGGCCGCTACGTGCGCATGAACGGCACGGCCCGGCACACCCAGTACGGCTACTCGCTCTGGGAGTTCGCCGTGCACACCACCGACGGCGGCACCGGCCCGATCCAGGGCGGCGGCGACCTCGGCCCCAACGTCCTGGTCTTCAGCCCCTCGACCACGGGCATCCAGGCCAAGCTGGACCAGATCTTCCAGCAGCAGGAGGCGGCGCAGTTCGGCACCGGCCGCTACGCGCTGCTGTTCAAGCCCGGCACGTACAACAACATCAACGCCAACATCGGCTTCTACACCTCGATCGCCGGGCTCGGCCTCTCCCCCGACGACACGACCTTCAACGGCGACGTGACCGTGGACGCCGGCTGGTTCAACGGCAACGCCACCCAGAACTTCTGGCGCTCGGCGGAGAACCTCGCCCTCAACCCCGTGAACGGCACCGACCGCTGGGCCGTCGCCCAGGCCGCGCCCTTCCGCCGCATGCACGTCAAGGGCGGCCTCAACCTCGCGCCCAACGGCTACGGCTGGGCCAGCGGCGGCTACATCGCCGACAGCAAGATCGACGGCACCGTGGGCCCGTACTCGCAGCAGCAGTGGTACACCCGCGACAGCTCGGTCGGCGGCTGGACCAACGGCGTGTGGAACATGGTCTTCTCCGGCGTCCAGGGCGCTCCCGCGCAGAGCTTCCCCAACCCGCCGTACACCACCCTCGACACCACGCCCGTCTCCCGTGAGAAGCCCTTCCTCTACCTCGACGGCAACGACTACAAGGTCTTCGTCCCGGCCAAGCGCACCAACGCGCGCGGCACGACCTGGGGCGCCGGCGCGCCGCAGGGCTCCTCGATCCCGCTGAGCCAGTTCTACGTCGTCAAGCCCGGCGCCACGGCCGCGACCATCAACGCCGCGCTCGCCCAGGGCCTCAACCTGCTGTTCACGCCCGGCATCTACCACGTCGACCAGACCATCAACGTCAACCGTGCCGACACCGTCGTGCTCGGCCTCGGCCTCGCGACAATCGTCCCGGACAACGGCGTCACCGCGATGAAGGTCGCCGACGTCGACGGGGTGAAGCTGGCCGGCTTCCTCATCGACGCGGGCACGGTCAACTCGCCGGTGCTGCTCCAGGTCGGCCCGCAGGGCGCGGCCGCCGACCACTCCGCCAACCCGACCACCGTGCAGGACGTCTTCATCCGGATCGGCGGCGCCGGCCCGGGCAAGGCGACCACCAGCATGGAGGTCAACAGCGACGACACCATCATCGACCACACCTGGATCTGGCGCGCCGACCACGGGGCCGGCGTGGGCTGGGACACCAACGCCGCCGACTACGGCCTGCGCGTGAACGGCGACGACGTGCTCGCCACCGGCCTGTTCGTCGAGCACTTCAAGAAGTACGACGTCCAGTGGAGCGGCCAGAACGGCAGGACGATCTTCTACCAGAACGAGATCGCCTACGACGCCCCCAACCAGGCCGCCATCCAGAACGGCGCCACAAAGGGCTGGGCCGCCTACAAGGTGGACGACTCCGTCACCACGCACGAGGCCTGGGGCGTGGGCAGCTACTGCAACTTCACCACCGATCCGACGATCCGCATGGACCACGGCTTCGAGGTCCCGGTGAAGCCGGGGGTCAAGATGCACGACGTCCTGGTGGTGTCGCTCGGCGGCATGGGCCAGTACGACCATGTCATCAACAGCACCGGCAGCGCGACATCGGGGACCTCGACCGTCCCGTCGAATGTGGTCTCGTTCCCCTGACCCGCACATGAGGCACGCCTGAGCCACACGAAGGGGTGCCCCGCCCGCCGGCGGGGCACCCCGTCCGTCTCAGTTGGCCGGCCGGGGCCGGGAGTGCAGGACCTCCCCCGCGGCGACCGCCGCCGCCATCGCCAGCCCGGCCGCCGGCACCGCCCAGGTACCGCAGAACGTGGCGGCCAGCACCAGCACGGCGCAGACCGGGAGCACCGCGTGCTCGGCGACGCCGCGCTTGGCCCGCCGGGAATGGATGAGCCAGACCATCAGCAGGAAGAGCGCGGTCGGCAGCGTCACCGCGGACGCGGCGGCCGTCTGCGAGATGTGCGCCTTGTGCACGGCCTGCTCGACCACCACCTCGATCCCCGCTCCGATGGCGGCGGCCGACCCGAAGACGACGTAGTGGCCGTAGCCCCACACGAACGACTGGACGCCGGTGGTCAGGTGCTGGTGGACGGGTACGGCGAAGTAGAGCCAGTAGGCGGTGAAGACGATGAGCAGTCCGCCGAAGGCGATGGGCAGCAGCTCGCCGAGCGCGGAGGTCTCGTCCAGTGCGGACTGCACGGCCACCGTGGCGGCGGCGACGGACTCGCCGAGCACGATGATGGTGAACAGCCCGTAGCGCTCGGCGATGTGGTGCGGGTGCCACGTGGTGCGCTCCGACCGCTCCGCCAGGACGGGCACCGCCAGTTCCGCGGCGGCAAGGATCACGAAACCCCAGGTGAACACGGTCCCGGGCACCAGCAGCAGCGCGACCCAGCCCACCTGGACGGCCACCAGACCGGCGACGTAGCGCAGCGCCGTCTGCCGCGCGGTCCCGGTCTGGTTGCGCGCCGCGCGCAGCCACTGGAAGGCGAGTGCGACACGCATGATGACGTAGCCGGCCACGGCGACGGTGAAGTCGTTGGCGTCGAAGGCGCGGGGGACCCCGGCCGCCAGCACGAGGACGCCGGTGATCTGGACGAATGTGGCGATGCGGTAGGGCACGTCGTCGGTGTCGAACGCCGAGGCGAACCAGGTGAAGTTCAGCCACGCCAGCCAGATCGCGAAGAAGACCAGGCAGTAGCCGAGGACCCCGTGCCCGGGACGGCCCTCGGCGACCGCGTGCACCAGCCGTACCCCGGCCTGGGCGACCGCCACCACGAAGCAGAGGTCGAACAGCAACTCCAGCGGGGTGGCGACCCGGTGCGGCTCGCACGGGTCGCGGGCCGTCATCCGCACCAGCGGACGGAATCGGCGGTTCGGCGGCGCGTGATCGTGATCGGTCATCCGCGCATCGTAGGACGCCCGCCGCGGCCCGTGCACGGCCGTGCCCGCGCCCCGGCGGGGGCGCGGGCACCGAGGGGGGACGGCGTCAGCGGGCGGAACCCTCCTGGAGCATTCCGGCGCGCAGTCGCGCGATGGTCCGGGACAGCAGGCGGGAGACGTGCATCTGGGTGCAGCCCATGATCTCGCCGATCTGGGCCTGCGTCAGCTCCTCCACGTACCTCAGGTGGAGCAGTCGCCGGTCGCGTTCGCTCAGCTCGGTCATCAGCGGGGCCAGGGAGCGCAGATCCTCTATCAGTTCCATGCCCGGATCGGGCGCGCCGATGAAGTCGGCGAGCACGGTCTCGCCGTCGCCGTCGTCGTCCGTGGTCAGCGCCGCGTCGAGGGAGGAGGCGGTGTAGCCGTTGGACGCGACCTGCGCCTCGACGACCTCCTGCTCGCTGAGGTCCATCAGCGCGGCGAGTTCGGCCACCTTCGGGGCCCGGCCGAGGCGGGAGGACAGCTCGTCCCGGGCGCGCGCCAGTTCGACCCGGCGCTCCTGCAGCCGGCGCGGCACGTGCACGGCCCACGTCGTGTCGCGGAAGAAGCGCTTGATCTCCCCGACGATGTAGGGCACGGCGAAGGTGGTGAACTCGACCTCGCGCGAGATGTCGAAGCGGTCGATGGCCTTGATCAGGCCGATGGTGCCGACCTGCACGATGTCGTCCATGTCGTCGCCGCGGTCGCGGAAGCGCCTCGCCGCGAACCGGACCAGCGACATGTTCATCTCAATGAGGGTGTTCCGCGCGTACTGGTGGTCGGGCGTGCCCTCCTCGAGAACCGTCAGCCGGTCGAGGAAGAGCTTCGACATGGCCCGTGCGTCCGAGGGTGCGACACTGCTCGGGTCGCTGATCCGCGGGAGTCCGACCTCGACGGCCTGCTCCACTCCCGACCGGACCACCGTCCTGCTGACGTCCGCGATCACGATGCCTCCTCAACCCCTCGAACGGCGTGTACCCGTGTGCTGCGGTTCGGGTACCCGGTCCGGCGCCGGGCATGCCTCCGGATTTCGGGGTGACGTAAATCTGTGGGCCGGGTCGCGTAGGACCGGCACGTCCGGGCAGACACACAGGGACCAGTGAGGCCTACGGGGTGATCGTACGTGTACAGCCTTCAAACGGATGACGAAGGACAGGTGCCCATCGCCGCACACGGCGGCGGGACCCTTCCCGCGTCCATCGGCGAGGCGCGTGACATGGCCCGTGCCCGCCTGACCGGACTCGATCCCGAACGGGTCGAGGACTGCCTGCTGGTGGTATCCGAACTCGTCACCAACGCGTTCCGCTACGGCGAGGGCGTCGCCGGCTTCGAGGTCCTGCCCGAACCGGACGGCATCCGCGTGTCGGTGGCCGACCACAGTTCGCGGCTGCCCGTCCCGCCGCAGACGGACGGCGGCTTCCTGCCCGGTGGCTACGGCTGGCGCCTGGTGCGCCGGCTGGCACGGGACATCCGCGTGACCCTGCTCGCCCGGGGCGGCAAGGTCATCCAGGTCGTACTGCCGCGCTGAACGCGCGCGCCGCTCCTTCCCGTCCATCCCGCCTCCCCTCCTGAGTGGCTCGCCCGGGACACGTGTGCGTGGACCCACGGATCGCGGATACACGCACCGTAGACACGACAAGGGACCCGAAACAAGGTCAGATCCCCATTCCAGGACCCCCATGGGTCCCCAGGAGGCACACCATGACCACGGGCATCATCATCGGGGCGGTCGTCCTCGTACTCCTGATCGCCGCCGCGGCGCTGTACCTGACGCGCCGCGGGCAGGGGTCCGGACATCTGAGGCGCCGTTTCGGCCCTGAGTACGAACGGGCGCTCGCCCGTCACGACGGCGACACGGCCGCCGCCGACAAGGAGCTGCAAGAACGCGTCGACCGCCACGGGCACCTGACGCAGCGCCCGCTGGAGGCCCGCAGGACCGAGGAGTACCGGGCCGAGTGGGCGGCCCTCCAGGAGCGGTTCGTGGACTCCCCCGCCCAGTCCGTGCGCGAGGCCGCCGGGCTGCTCGACCGGCTGGCCCGGGAGCGCGGCTTCCCGGCGGCCGACTCCGGCGAGCAGATCGACGCGCTGTCGGTGCACCGCCCGCGCCATCTGCAGGCGTACCGCGACCTGCGCGGTGCCGCCGGTCCGGGGCGGCAGGACGGCGAGCGCCCCACGACCGACACCGAGAACCTGCGCGCCCGGCTGCTGGAGGCCCGCGCGCTCTTCGACGACCTCGTCGCGGAGGGCAAGGGGCCCCGGCACACCGCGCGGGCCGACACCCCCGCCGCCGGCGCCGAGTCGGAGACCGAGACCGAGACCGGGAGCAGCGCCTCCCACCGTTCGCATCTGCCCTCCGGGAGTGCCCGATGAAACCCATGAACGAGACCGGCCACGACGACACCACCGAGCCCAGGACCGTCGAGAAGATCGACGTCAAGAGCAATGACGTCACCCCCGGCACGGAACGGACCGGCCGGCGGCCCGAACAGACCTCGCAGACCTCACAGCCCTCACGACCCTCGCAGTCCGGACGGACGAGCGAATCCGGCGCCGCGCGCGGTCCCGTGACACCTGATCGGACCGCCGACCCGCGCGAGTCCGCCGAGCCGGAGCGTGCGGCGCGGGCCCCGCACACCCCGCGGGAGCCGGGTGCCCCCAGGGCGACGGCCGAGGACACCGACAAGCTGCGGCGCCGGCTCCAGCAGGCGGTCGGCGGCTTCGTCGACGAGCCGCGGCACGCGGTGGAGGAGGCCGACCACGTCCTGGAGGAGGCCACCGAACGGCTCGTCCGGGAACTGGAGGCCAAGCGCCACGAACTGCGCACGGGCTGGGACGGCGGCCAGAGCCGCACCGGCACCGACACCGAGAAGCTGCGGCTGGCCCTGCAGGGCTACCGCGAACTGGTGGACCGGGTCCTGCACGTCTGACCCCGCGTCACCCGTCCGGAGGAAAGCCGCCGCGCATCGCGGCGGCTTTCCCCGTGCCCGCGTCCTCCCACGCCGTCAGTCGCCCTTGGCGTGCCCGGTCCGGGCCCACAGCGGCAGCCCGTACCAGCAGGCCAGGTACCAGACGGCCACCCCGGCCACGACATAGGGGACATAGGCGCCGTGCGTCGCCACCCGCAGCACGAGCAGCACCGCCGAAGCCATCGTGGCCAGCAGGAGGACGAGCCCGGCGAACGTCAGCCGCGAGGCCCAACGCACGCTCTGCGGCTTGATCCGCCGGCCGGCCACGATCCGGTGGAAGGACACCGGGCCGATCAGCGCCCCGGTCGCCGTCGCACCGAGCACCACGGTGACGATGTAGATGGTGTGGTCCACGACGCCGAGCCGCTGGTAGTGCGGGGTGAAAGCCACGGTGAGCAGGAAGCCGAAGAGGATCTGCACGCCGGTCTGGGCGACCCGGACCTCCTGGATCAGCTCACTCCACATGCGGTCCGCGCGTTCGTCCTCCGTCTCGTGCCGGCCTCGTCCTTCGTGTCCGTCCGCGGTGTCGGCCATCGTTCCCTCCCGGTTCCTCTGCGCGCGGCTTCGAGCGATATGTGCTTAATATGCGTTTCGCTGAGCTATGTAACATCTCATCAGATTGGGACGACCGATGGCGAAGACGTACCTTCTCCGCGGCACCGCCGCCGCCTGCCTGGCGGCCGCGGCACTCGCGTGGCCGGCCTCGGCCGCGGCCGCCACCACCCCGGCCCGCCCGGCGGCGGTCCCCTCCGTCGTGCAGGACGACGGAAACGGCAACGGCAACGGCCGGGATCGGGGTGACGACGACAACCGCTTCGGCAACGACCGGGGCGACTACAACCGCGACGACTTCGGCCGCGACGACGACCGTGACGGCGGACGCGGCGACGACCGTGGCGACGGACGTGGCGGACGCGACGACGACCGTGGCGACGGACGCGACGGCGGACGTGACGGCGGACGCGGCGACGACCGCGGTGACGGACGTGGCGGACGCGGCGACGACCGTGGCGACGGACGCGACGGACGCGACGGACGTGGCGGACGCGGCGACGACCGCTGCGACGACGACCGCGGCTACGGTCGCGACGGGCGCGACGGCGGACGCGGGGACCGGCGCGGTGGACGTGACGACCGCTGCCGCGACGACCGCGGCGGACGCGGCGACCACGGCCGGCACCACTGCAAGTGCGGCCGGCACCACCACGGCCGGGGCGGCCACGGCGGCCACGGCGGCGGCGGCAACTACGGCGGGGGCGGCGGCGGCAACTTCGGTGGCGGCGGCGGTGGCGGCATCGGAGGGATCGGTGGCGTCGGCGGCGTCGGCGGCTTCCCCGACAAGGACGCCGCGGTCGCCCCGGTCGCGGGGGGCCAGGGGGTCAGCAACCGCTCGCTGTTCGACCCGAGCGTGCTCGACGTGCTCTGAGCCGCTCCGCGGACGACGGTCCGGCCGCCCCCTCGCGGGGCGGCCGGACCGTCGTGCCGTCAGCGGCCCAGCCGCGTCCTGGCGAGCGCCGCGACCCCGAGTCCCGCGGCGACCGCGGTGCCGAGGAACGCGGCGACGATCCCCGCAACCATCGTCCACACCAGGCCGATCGCCTGCCGGCCGGGCGCCACCAGACGCCCCAGCACTCCGACGACCAGGCCGATCACGACCGCACTGACGATGCTCGACATCTCCACCCTGCCCCGGCCCGCGTACCCGCATCCGTATGTGTGTCCGCATCCTCCCGGCTACCCGCGCCCGGAGCGTCCACGCGGGCCGGCCTCCCCGGCACCGGGCCGCGCTGTTTCACCGGCCGGGTACGGGGCAGCCGACGGCTGCCGGGGGACCCCGGTACACAAGCCCGGTTCAGGGAGGTCGGCCATGGGCACGACGGGAGCGGCCGCCGCGGTGCGGCCCGGCAGTGCGGGGCGGCGCGCGATCCGGGCCGGCGCACGTGCGGGACTGACGGCCCGTGGGGTCATCTACGCGCTGACCGGTGTGCTCGCCCTGCGCATCGCCTTCGACGGTTCCTCGCGGCAGGCCGACCGCGGTGGCGCGGTGGCCGAGCTGGCGGCTCAGCCCCTCGGCGGATTCCTGGTCTGGGCCCTGACGGCCGGACTCGCCGGAATGGCCCTGTGGCGGCTGTCGGAGGCCGTCTTCGGGGCGGCCGGGCCGGACGGCGGCAAGGTGTCCAAGCGCGTGCAGTCGGCGGCCCGGGCGGTCTTCTACGGCTTCGTCACCTACTCGGTGGCCACCTTCGCGGTGGACGGGGGGTCGGGCGGTTCCGGCGGCGGGGCCGGGGGGTCGAGCGACCGGACTTCCAAGGACGTCACCGCCGAGGTGCTGGGCTGGCCGATGGGCCGCTGGCTGGTCGGCGCGGCGGGCCTGGTCCTGGTGGGGGCGGGCGGCTGGACCGCCGTCCGGGCGATCATGCGCCGCTTCCGCAAGCACCTGCGCGTCGGCGCCATGTCGCCGCGCACCCGCCGGGTGGTCGAGGTCCTGGGAGTGGGCGGCGGCACCAGCCGCGGGGTGGTGTTCGCCGCCGCGGGCTGCTTCGCCGTGGTGGCCGCGGTGCGCTTCGACCCCGGCCGGGCCAAGGGACTGGACGACACCCTGCGCACGTTCCGTGAGACGCCCGCCGGGCCCTGGCTGCTGGCGGCGGTCGCCGCGGGCCTGGTGCTGTTCGGTCTCTTCTCCGGTGCGATGGCGCGCTGGCGCGAGGTCTGAGGGACGGCCGGGGCACCGGCCGCCGGCCGGTCAGCGCCCCGGCAGCTTCACCACGGTGACGAAGAACTCGTCGATCTGCCGGACGACCTCGATGAACCGCGCGAAGTCGACGGGCTTGGTGACATACGCGTTGGCGTGCAGCTTGTAGCTGCGCACGATGTCCTCCTCCGCCTCGGAGGTGGTGAGGACGACGACCGGGATGTCGCACAGCGAGGCGTCGGCCTTGACATCGGCCAGCACCTCGCGGCCGTCGTAGCGCGGCAGGTTGAGGTCGAGCAGGATCAGGCCCGGCCGGGGGGCGTCCGCGTGCTGCCCGCGGCGGTGCAGGAAGTCCAGCGCCTCCTCGCCGTCCCGCACGACGTGCAGGACGTTGCGGATCTTGTGCTCCTCGAAGGCCTCACGGGTCATCAGCTCGTCGCCCGCGTCGTCCTCGACCAGGAGGACGACGATGGGCTCCGGCTGGGGCGGCACGGTCATGGCGTCATTCCTACAGTGCGGCGGGCCGCGTGGCGGCGGGCAGGGTGAAGCGGATGCGGGTGCCCTCGCGCGGCGCGGGGTCGAGCCAGATCCGGCCGCCGTGGTGCTCCACGATCTTCTTGGAGAGTGCCAGACCGATGCCGCTGCCGTTGCTCCCGGGCGCCCCCTCGCGCGGGCGCGGCACGACGCCGAAGACCTTCTCGGCGTAGGCGGGCGGTACGCCGATGCCGTTGTCGGTGACGGCGAAGGCGAGCAGGCCGTCCTCGTCCGGCCCGTCGGAGGTGATCGCGATCCGCGGTGCGCGCTCC
Organism: Streptomyces sp. NPDC088732; assembly: GCF_044751205.1. Taxonomy (NCBI): domain Bacteria; kingdom Bacillati; phylum Actinomycetota; class Actinomycetes; order Kitasatosporales; family Streptomycetaceae; genus Streptomyces; species Streptomyces sp. NPDC088732. The sequence continues at coordinate 142,400 of NZ_JBIVLI010000014.1, read as the reverse complement.
GGCGAGCGGAAGGCGACGGCGTTGCCGAGCAGGTTCTGCCAGAGCATGGTCAGCAGCGTCGGGTCACCGATCGTGCGGGGCAGGGACGACGGCCGCTCGACCGCGGCACCGCACTCCCCGATCGGTCCGGCGAGGTCGGCCAGCGCCCGGTCCAGCGCCTCGTCCAGGGCGACCACGACATCGCCCTCGTCGGGGCGGCCCGAGCGCGCGAAGGCCAGCAGGTCGCCGAGGAGTACCTGCATCCGCTTGGCGCCGTCGACCGCGTAGGCGATGTACTGCAGCCCGCGCTCGTCGAGGCGGTCGCCGTAGCGCTTCTCCAGCAGCCGGCAGAAGGAGATGACCTTGCGCAGCGGTTCCCGCAGGTCGTGCGAGGCGACATAGGCGAACTGCTGGAGCTCGCTCCCGGCGCCGCGCAGCTGCTCCTCCCGCTGCCGGGCCTGTGCCAGTTCGGCGGCGGCGGACGAGCGGGAGCCCTCCAGTTCGCGCAGTGCCTCGCGCAGCGGGGCGAGCTGCCGCAGCGCCCTGCGGTGCACGAGAAGGGCGAGGCCCGCCGCGGCGAGCAGGAGGACGGCGAGAACGGCCGCGACGGCCCAGTACGGCATGGTGAGTCCGGCCCGCTCGTCGCCCGCGGCGGTGGTGGTGCGCGGCGGGGCGGCAACGGCCTGGTGGCCCACGGCCGGGCCGATCGGGGCCCGTGCGGGCGCCAAGCCGCCGGCGGCGGCCGCGTACCCGGCGGGCCGACCCGCCGCCGCGGCGGGCGAGGGCGGGAGGGCGGTGACACCGGCGACCGCGCCCGCCACCACGACCAGGGCGGCGGGGGCGAGGGCGATCCGTGCGGTACGGGTGGGCCGTGCGGGCCGTGCGCCGGTCATGACGCGGTGTCCCAGTCGAGGCGGACGACCGCGACGTCGTCGTCGAAGCCGCCGTGCCCGGCGGCCAGCGACTCGGCGCGGTCGATCAGGGTGTCGACGAACTCCGGCGCCGCCAGCCCGGCGTGCTCCCTGGCCAGCGTGAGCAGTCCGGTCTCACCGAGCCGCCCGTTGCCGGCCCGGCCCTCGAACAGCCCGTCCGTGAAGAGGGTGAGGGACTGCCCGGGGCGCAGGTCGAGCCGGCCCTCGGGCCAGTTCCCTGCGCCGGGGATCATCCCGAGGGCGGGGCCCCCGGGTGGTTCGGCGTACTCGACGTCGCCCTCCGGTGTGCCGCGCAGCAGGCCGTGGTGGCCGGCCCGCCACACCGACGCGCCGCGGCGGTCCGGGCTGAGGGTGAGCACCGTGGCGGTGGCGAAGATCTCGGGCGCCGCGCGCTCGGCGACCAGCACCTCCTCCAGCAGGGACAGCTGGCGTGCGCCCTGGACGCCGCTGAGGACGAGGGTGCGCCAGGCGATCCGCAGCCCGACACCGAGTGCCGCCTCGTCGGGACCGTGGCCGGACACGTCGCCGATGACGGCGTGGACGACGCCCTCCGCGGTCTCCACGACGTCGAAGAAGTCGCCGCCCAGCAGGGCGTCGACGCGGCCGGGGCGGTAGCGCGCGGTGACGCTGACGTCCTTGGTGCGCAGCATCGGGAGCGGGAGCAGGCCGCGTTCGAGCCGGGCGTTCTCCTCGGCCCGCATCTGGCTGGCGCGCAGGGCGACGGCGGCGCGTTCGGACTGCTTGCGCTCGACGGCGTACCTCAGTGCCCGGCCGAGCAGCTCCGGGTCCACACGCCCCTTGACCAGGTAGTCCTGGGCGCCGGCGGACACCGCCGCGAGTCCCGTGCGCTCCTCGGCCAGGCCGGTGAGCACGACGACCGCGGCCCGCTGGGTGAGGGCCAGGGCCCGGCCGAGGGCGGCCAGCCCCTGGCCGTCCGGGAGGTGCAGGTCCAGCAGGACGCAGTCGGCGGGGCGGGCACCGAGGGCGTCGCCGGCCTCGGCGAGGGAGCGCACCCAGCGCAGGTCGACCGGCACGCCGCTGTCGGCCACCAGTTCCTCGACCAGGAGTGCGTCGCCGGCGTCGTCCTCGACCAGGAGCACGGCGAGCCGCCGGCCCGTGCTGTCACCCGGTCTGGGGATCAACCCCCCAGGCGGAGTCAGGGTGTTGCCTTCCACATCGTCTCCCCACCCCAGCGATGCCCCTTGCGGGGCGATGGGATCGTACGCGAAGGACACCCTGGCGGGGCGGCCTTTGCCACACTGCGGATCATCTTCGATCATTGCCGTTGGGCAACAGTAATACCCTGCAACGGATACACGGGGCGCACCCGGGTCGGGAACAGCCCGTTCAAGAAGTGAGGATGCCGTGCGCGGCTATGCGCTGCGGCTCCGCCCGTCCGTCACGGCCGGGACGGCGGCCAGGCCCGTGGCCGACGCCGCGCTCCGGAAGGCCGCCAGTCCCTCCAGCAGGGCGCGCCGGGCCCGCTCGGGCATCGCGGCGACGACGGTGGCGAGCTCCCGCTCACGGCGTTCGCGCAGTTCGGTGAGGAGCGCCGCCCCGCGGGGCGTGAGCCACAGGCGCACCTCGCGGCGCGAGGTCGGGCTGATGTCCCGGGTGAGGTACCCCACCGCCTGCAGCCGGTCGCAGAGCCGGCTCATCGCGGGCGGCGCGGCGCCCAGCACCTCGCACAGGGTGCGCAGGTTGGCGCCCTCGTTCCCCTCCAGCGCGAACAGCAGGCGCAGCTGCGAGGGCGGGACGGGCGGATCCCCCGCGTCCCGGCCCCGGCCCCAGAGCACCTCCAGCGCCTCGACCATCGACGACGCCTCGGCGACGACGTCCCGGTCGGGCGGGCGGCTCGCGGACAAGGTCATCTCCTGGGCGTCATGTCCTGGGCCCGGAGCGGGCAGGAAACGGATATAGGGGTACACATCACGGCTCCCCTCGGCCCTGCCACCGTAACCGACCCTGCCCTCCTCCCAGAAGGACCCCCGCGAACCGGTGAACACCTCCGCTCTCCACGCCGCCGAGCGCGCCCTGCGCGCCGCCGCTCCCCATGCCCTCGCCGACGCCGTCCGCCGGATCCTGCGGCAGCACTACGGGGCGGGCGCGGTGGACGTCCTGCTGGCCGACTACGGCCAGACCGTGCTGCAGCCGGTGGCTGCCGGGGCCCGCGGCGGCGACGGCCTCGTTCCGATCGCCGGCAGTCCGGCGGGCCGGGCCTTCGGGGCGCAGGAGCCGGTCACCGAGGCCGTCCCCGGCGGTGTGCTGCTCCACCTGCCGGTGAGCGTGCGCGGCGACCGCATCGGAGTGCTGAGCGCCGGGTTCCCGGCGGAGACCGGCCCCGTGGACGCCGGAACCGTCGCGGACCTCGGCGAGATCGCCGAGATGCTGGGCCATCACATCCTGGTCGCCGACCGCGACACCGACCTGTATCTGCGGGCCCGCCGCCGCGACCGGCTCACCCTCGCCGCCGAGATCCAGTGGCAGCTGCTGCCCGGGCACTCGCTGGCCCGCCCGGGGTACTCGCTCGGCGCCCAGCTGGAACCCGCGTACGACATCCACGGCGACAACTTCGACTGGTCGGCGTCGGAGGACGACCTGACGCTCACCGTCACCAACGGCATGGGCCAGGGGATCGAAGCGGCCCTGCTGACCAGTCTCGCCGTCGGCGCGCTGCGCAACGCGCGGCGGGCCGGTGTGCCGCTGACCGACCAGGCGGCCCTCGCCGACCAGGCGGTCTTCGCCCGGTACCGGGGCGGGAGCTACGTGTCGGTGCTGCTGATGCGCTTCGAGCCGGCCACGGGCACCGTCGACGTGGTCGACGCGGGGTCGCCGCGCGTGTACCGGCTGCGGGACGGGGCCGTGGACACCGTCCCCTTCGAGCCGCAGATGCCGCTCGGCATGTTCGAGGACACCCCGTACGTCGTCCAGCGGTTCGAGGTGCGCTCGGGCGACCGGCTCGTCGTCGTCAGCGACGGGGTGTACGAGACCGCTTCCGCGTCCGGCGAGAGATACGGCGAACAGGCCCTGGCGCGGGCGATGCTGGCCACCCGGCTCGTGCCGCCGGCCGATGTGCCGCGGGCCGTGCTGCGCGAGCTCCCCGGCTACCGGGCGGTGGCCGACGCCGAGGACGACGCACTCGTCCTCTGCCTGGACTGGGACCGGGCCGGGCACGCGGCTCCGTGAAGGGGGCCGTACGCTGCGGCAACGGCCGACGGCGGCACACGCGACCGGTCATACTGGTGTCATGACCAGGGCGGCGAGCGAGAGAGCGAGATCCCGCGCATGACGCAGTCCCGGGCCGCACGCCAGGAGGCGCCCGCAGCGGACGAACCGCGCCTGACGGTCGACGAGTTCGCGGCGCGCGCGGGGACGACCGTCCGCACGGTCCGGTTCTACAGCGCCAAGGGCCTGCTGCCGCCGCCGGAACTCGGCTCGCGCCGCGTCGGTCTCTACGGGCCGGACCATCTCGCGCGGCTCGCGCTCATCGAGGAGTTGCAGCACCAGGGACTGACCCTGGCCGCCATCGGCCGCTACCTCGACCAGCTGCCCGGCGACATCACCCCGCAGGACCTCGCCCTGCACCGGGCGCTGGTCGCCACCTGGATGCCGGACACCGCGGAGGAGGTTCCGCGCGCCCGGCTGGAGCAGCGGGCCGGACGGGAGCTGAGCGGCCACGACCTGGACCGGCTGGCCGCGATGGGGGTACTGCACCCCACCGCGGACCCGCAGGTCCTACTGGTCAACCCGGCGATGCTGCACCTGGGGGTGCGTCTGCTGGACGTGCCGATCCCGCTGGAGACGGTGCTGGCCACCCGGGAGATCGTGCTGAAGCACGCCCGCGCGGTCGCGCACGAACTGCACCGGCTCTTCCAGCGCGAGGTGTGGCAGCCGTACGTGGCCGGGGAGCCCGACCGGGAGGACCGGGCGCGGATGCGCAGCCTCACCGAGGACCTCCAGCCAATGGTGGTGCAGGCCCTGGTCACCGCCTTCCAGCGGTCGCTGGCGGAGGAACTGCGCGTGACGGCGGCGGGGCTGGACGACGCGGAGAGGTGAGCCTCCGGGGGCGGCGGGCGCCGCCCCCGGAGGTGTGCGGGTCAGCCGTCGGTGAAGGTCTCGCCCCGTTCGGCCTTGCGCACCAGCAGTCCGGGCGCCGCGAAGCGCTCGCCGTACGCGGCCCGCAGCTCCTCGGCACGCGCGAGGAAGCCGGCCGGGCCGCCGGGGTAGCCGTTGATGTATTGGAGAACGCCGCCGGTCCAGGCGGGAAAGCCGATGCCGAGGATGGACCCGATGTTGGCGTCGGCGACGGAGACGAGGACGTTCTCCTCCAGGCAGCGCACCGAGTCCAGCGCCTCGACGAAGAGCATGCGCTCCTTGAGGTCCTCGAAGGGCACCTCCGCCGCCCCGGGCCGGGTGAAGTGCTCGCGCAACCCGGGCCACAGGCCCGTCCGCCTGCCGTCGGCGTACTCGTAGAAGCCGGCTCCGCCGCTGCGTCCGGGACGGCCGAACTCGTCGACCATGCGGTCGATGACGGCGTCGGCGGGGTGCGGCTGCCAGCTGCCGCCGGCCTCCTCCACCGCGCGCCGCGACTCGTCGCGGATCTTCCGGGGCAGGGTGAGCGTCAGCTCGTCCATCAGCGAGAGGACCTTGGCGGGGTAGCCCGCCTGGGCCGCGGCCTGCTCGACGGTGGCGGGGTCGACGCCCTCGCCGACCATCGCGACGCCCTCGTTGATGAAGTGCCCGATGACACGCGAGGTGAAGAAGCCGCGCGAGTCGTTGACGACGATCGGGGTCTTGCGGATCTGCCGCACCAGGTCGAAGGCGCGGGCCAGCGCCTCGTCGCCAGTGCGGCCGCCCTTGATGATCTCCACCAGCGGCATCTTGTCGACCGGTGAGAAGAAGTGCAGGCCGACGAAGTCCTCGCGGCGCTGCACCCCTTCGGCGAGCAGCGTGATCGGCAGCGTGGAGGTGTTGGAGCACAGCAGGGCGTCGGGGGCGACGATGCCCTCGATCTCCTGGAAGACCTTGTGCTTCAGGGCCGGGTCCTCGAAGACCGCCTCGATGACGGCGTCGCAGCCCGCCAGGTCCTGCGGATCGGCGGTGGGCCGGATCAGGGCGAGCAGCGCGTCGCGCTTCTCCTGGGTCGTACGGCCCTTCGCCAGGGCCTTGTCGAGCAGCCCCGCGGAGTACGCCTTGCCGCGCTCGGCGGCCTCGGCGGTGACGTCCTTGAGGACGACCTCGATACCGGCCTTGGCGCAGGAGTAGGCGATGCCCGCGCCCATCATGCCCGCGCCGAGGACGGCGACCTTGGTGACGGTGCGGGACGGGACGTCCTTCGGGCGGCTGGCACCGGAGTTGACGGCCTGCATGTCGAAGAAGAACGCCTGGATCATGTTCTTCGCGATCGGGCCGGTCACCAGCTCGGTGAAGTAGCGGGACTCGATGGTGAAGGCGGTGTCGATGTCGACCTGGGCGCTCTCCACGGCGGTGGCGAGGATGTTGCGCTGGGCCGGGTAGGGCGCGCCCGCGAGCTGCTTGCGCAGGTTGGCCGGGAAGGCGGGCAGGTTGGCGGCGAGGGCGGGGGTGCTGGGGGTGCCGCCGGGGATGCGGTAGCCCTTGGTGTCCCAGGGCTGCGCCGACTCGGGGTGCGCGTCGATGAAGGCGCGCGCCTTGGCGAGCATGTCCTCGCGGTCGGCGGCCACTTCGTGGACCAGGCCGTTCTCCAGGGCGCGCTTCGGGTCGTACTGGGTGCCCTGGAGCAGCACCTTGAGGAGCGCGTCGGTGATGCCGAGCAGCCGGACGGTGCGGACGACGCCGCCGCCTCCGGGGAGCAGGCCGAGCGTCGCCTCGGGCAGGCCGATCTTCGAGCCGGGCGCGTCGAGCGCGACCCGGTGGTGGCAGGCGAGCGCGATCTCGTAACCGCCGCCGAGCGCGGCGCCGTTGACGGCGGCGACGACCGGCTTGCCGAGGGTCTCGATGCGGCGCAGGTCGCGCTTGATCGCCATGCCCCTCTCGAAGATCTGCGGCGCGTCCTCGGGCCCGGCCTTGATCATGTCCTTGAGGTCGCCGCCCGCGAAGAAGGTCTTCTTGGCGGAGGTGACGACGACGCCGCGGACGCTCTCGCGCTCCGCCTCCAGGCGGTCGGCGACGGCCCGCAGGGACTCCCTGAAGGCCTGGTTCATGGTGTTCGCGGACTGGTTCGGGTCGTCGAGGACGAGGGTGACGACGCCGGTCTCGTCCTGCTCCCAGCGGATGGTGGTGTTCGTCGGAAGAGCGGTCATGTTCGGTCGGCTCCGTTGCGGGGTGCGGGACAGGAGGTCAGAGGCGTTCGACGACGGTGGCGATGCCCATGCCGCCGCCGACGCACAGCGTGGCGAGTCCGTACCGCTGGTCGCGGCGCTCCAGTTCGTCGATCAGGGTGCCCAGGATCATGGCGCCGGTGGCGCCGAGGGGGTGGCCGAGCGCGATGGCGCCGCCGTTGACGTTGACCTTGTCGTGGCTCAGGCCCATCTCCCGCATGAAGCGCAGGACGACGGCGGCGAAGGCCTCGTTGATCTCCACCAGGTCGATGTCGTCGATGGTGAGCCCGGCCTTGGCGAGCGCCTTGCGGCTGGCGGGGGCGGGGCCGGTGAGCATGATGGTGGGGTCGGAGCCGGAGACCGCGGCGGAGAGGATCCGGGCGCGCGGGGTCAGCCCGTAGCGCTCGCCGGTCTCGCGGTTGCCGATGGCGACCAGGGCCGCGCCGTCGACGATGCCGGAGGAGTTGCCCGCGTGGTGGACGTGGTCGATCTTCTCGACCCAGTGGTACTTCTGCAGGGCGACGGCGTCAAAGCCGCCCGCCTCGCCGATCGTGGCGAAGGAGGGCTTGAGGCCGGCCAGGCTCTCCGCGGTGGTGCCGGGGCGGATGTGCTCGTCGCGGTCGAGGACGACCAGCCCGTTGCGGTCCAGGACGGGGACGACGGACCGGTCGAAGCGGCCCTCCTTCCACGCCTCGACGGCGCGGGCCTGGGACTCGGCGGCGTAGGTGTCCACGTCGTGGCGGCTGAGGCCTTCGAGGGTGGCGATGAGGTCGGCGCCGACGCCCTGGGGGACGAAACCGGTGGTCCAGCTGGTCATCGGGTCCATGGCCCAGGCGCCGCCGTCGGAGCCCATGGGGACGCGGGACATGGACTCCACGCCGCCGGCCAGCACCAGGTCCTCCCAGCCGGATCGGATCTTGGCGGCGGCCATGTTCACGGCCTCCAGGCCGGAGGCGCAGAACCGGTTCTCCTGGACACCGGCCACCGTCTCGGGCAGACCGGCGGCGATCGCCGCGGTCTTGGCGATGTCGGAGCCCTGGTCACCGAGCGGGGTCACGACGCCGAGGACGACGTCGTCGATCGCGGCCGGGTCGAGACCGGGCAGGCGGCTCCGCAGCTCGTCGATGAGCCCGGTGACCAGGTCGACGGGCTTGGTGCCGTGCAGGGAGCCGTTGGCCTTGCCGCGCCCGCGCGGGGTGCGGATGGCCTCGTAGACGTAGGCGTCGGTGCTCAACGTCGGATGCCTTTCGGTGAGGGTGGTGGGGGGCCGGGCGGGTCGGTGCCCGGCGTGCGCGCCCGCGGGTCGTGCGGGTCAGTCCAGCAGCGAACGGCCGATGATCTCCTTCATGATCTCCGTGGTACCTCCGTAGATGGTCTGGACACGGCCGTCGGTGAATGCCCTCGCCACCGGGAACTCGGTCATGTAGCCGTAGCCCCCGTGCAGTTGGAGGCAGCGGTCGGCGACCCGCTTCTGCAGTTCCGTCGCCCACCACTTGGCCATCGAGGCGTGCACGGCGTCGAGCCGGCCGGCGGCGTGCTCGGTCACGCAGCGGTCCGTGAACGCCCGGGTGACCGCGCACTCGGTCGCCATCTCGGCTATCTCGAAGCGGATGTGCTGGTGCCGGGCGAGCGGGCGGCCGAAGGCCTCGCGCTCCTTGACGTACCGGGTGGTGATCTCCAGCAGGTGCTCGGCGGCGGCCGCGGCGGCGACGGCGATGCCCAGGCGCTCCTGGGCGAGGTTCGCCATCAGGTGGAAGAACGCCTGGTTCTCGGCGCCGAGCAGGTTCTCCTTCGGCACGCGCACGTCGGTGAAGAAGAGCTCGGCGGTGTCCTGCGCCTTCTGCCCGATCTTGTCGAGGTTGCGCCCGCGCTCGAAGCCGGGCATGCCGCGTTCGACGACCAGCAGGCTCAGGCCCCGCGCCCCGCCCTCGGGCGTGGTGCGGGCGACCACCACGACCAGGTCGGCGAGGATGCCGTTGGAGATGAAGGTCTTCGCGCCGTTCAGGACCCAGTGGTCGCCCGCGTCCACCGCGGTCGTGCGGATGCCCTGGAGGTCCGAGCCGGCGCCCGGCTCGGTCATGGCGATGGCGGTGATCAGCTCGCCGCTGCAGAACCCGGGCAGCCAGCGGCGCTTCTGCTCCTCGGTGGCGAGCCCCGTCAGATACGGGCCGACGACGTCGTTGTGCAGGCCGAGGGCCAGGCCGTGCGCCCCGGCACGGGCGAACTCCTCGGCCAGGACGACCGCGTAACGGAAGTCGTCGGTGCCCCCGCCGCCGTACTCCTCGGGCACGGCGATGCCCAGCAGCCCCTGGCGACCGGCCGCGAGCCATGCCTCGCGGTCGACGATGCCCGCCTTCTCCCACCGCTCGTGGTGCGGCAGGACCTCCTTGGCGAGGAACGTCCGCACCGTCGCCCCGAACGCCTCGTGCTCGGCCGAGAAGAGCTCGCGCTGCATGCTGCCCGCCTTCCGGGAGGGACGTCGTGGTCGGTCAGGAGTCAGGGCCGGGCGGGCCGGGCGGCCTCGGTGGCCAGCGCCGGGACGTCCCAGTCGCGGGCGACCTCGGCGGTGTGGGCGCCGGGCCGGGCCGGCGGCCGGCGCAGACTCGCGGGGGTGGCGGAGAAACGGGGGGCCGGGGCGGGCTGGGTGACGCCGCCGGTCGTGACAAAGGTGGCGCGGGCGGCCAGGTGCGGATGCTCGGCCGCCTCGTACAACGACAGTACCGGCGCGACACACGCGTCGCTGCCCTCGAACAGCTCGGTCCACTCCTTGCGGGTGCGCGTGGCGAAGCGTTCCGCGATCAGCGACCGCAGTTCGTCCCCGCGCGCGAGGTCGCCGCGGTCGGGCGCGTCGTCGGGCAGCCCCAGCAGCCGGGCGAACTCGGCGTAGAAGGCGGGCTCCAGGGCGCCGACCGTCATCCAGGCGCCGTCGGCGGTCCCGTAGACCGCGTAGTACGGGCAGCCGCCGTCCAGCAGGTTGGCCGCACGGCGGTCCTGCCAGGCGCCCGCGGAGAGCATGCCCCAGATCATCGCGCCCAGGTGGGCGGCGCCGTCCACGATGGCGGCGTCCACGACCTGGCCCGCCCCCGTGGCGCGGGCGTGGTGGAGCGCGGCCAGCACGCCGGTCACCAGGTAGAGGGAGCCCCCGGCGTAGTCGCCGAGCAGATTGGCGGGGACGGCGGGCGGGCCTCCCGCGGGGCCGATCATGCCGAGGGTGCCCGCGGTGGCGATGTAACCGATGTCGTGTCCCGCGCTCGCGGCCAGCGGCCCGTCCTGGCCCCAGCCGGTCATCCGGCCGTAGACGAGGCGGGGGTTGCGGGCGTGGCAGTCGGCCGGGCCGACGCCCAGGCGCTCGGCGACGCCGGGGCGGTTGCCCTCCAGCAGGATGTCGGCCCGTTCGGCGAGGCCGAGGACGAGTGCGGCACCGCCCTGGTCCTTGAGATCGATCACGACCGAGCGCTTGTTGCGATTGGTGAGGTCGTGGTCCGGGTCGACGCCGAGGCGGGCGCCGCCGGGCCGGTCCACGCGGACGACGTCGGCGCCCAGGTCGGCGAGGAGCATCGCGGCGAAGGGGGCCGGTCCGATCCCGGCGAGTTCCACGACGCGCACCCCGGCGAGCGGGCCGCCCGCGTCCGGTCCGGGTGGACCCATGCGTCCCTCGGCCATCGTTCCTCCGGCCTCGTCGAGGGGACATGACAGTAATGGTGTAACACTGATGATGCTATGGAGACCCGGAGCGGGTGACAAGGGGTGACGGACGTGGCACGGCCGGATGACGACGTACGGGTGAAGGACCTCTGGCGGGAGCTGGGGCTGCCGGGGATCGTCGACGTGCACACGCACTTCATGCCGGAGCGTGTGCTGGACAAGGTGTGGGCCTATTTCGACGGCGTGGGGCCGCTGACGGGGCGGCCGTGGCCCATCGCGTACCGGGAGGACGAGGAGGAGCGCGTCGCCGCGCTGCGCTCGTTCGGCGTCCGCGCCTTCACCTCGATGCTCTACCCGCACAAGCCCGCCATGGCCGCCTGGCTCAACGCCTGGGCGGCGGACTTCGCGGCGCGCACGCCGGACTGCCTGCACACCGCGACCTTCTTCCCCGAACCGGAAGCGGCGGACTACGTGCGGCAGGCGCTGGAATCGGGCGCCCGCGTCTTCAAGTGCCACGTCCAGGTGGGCGGCTTCGACCCCAACGACCCGCTGCTCGACGACGTGTGGGGGCTGCTCGCCGAGACCGGTGTCCCCGTCGTCACGCACTGCGGGTCCGGCCCGGTGCCCGGCCGCCACACCGGCCCCGAGCCGGTCGCCCGGCTGCTGGCCCGGCACCGGCGGCTGCGCCTGGTCGTCGCCCACATGGGCATGCCCGAGTACGGGGACTTCCTCGCCCTGGCAGCCCGTCACACCGGCGTGCACCTCGACACGACGATGGCCTTCACCGACTTCGCCGAGGCCGACGCCCCGTTCCCGGCCGCGCTGCGCGGGCAGCTGGCGGACCTCGGCGACCGCGTGCTGTTCGGCAGCGACTTCCCCAACATCCCGTACTCCTACCTGGAGGCGGTGGAGGCGATCACCCGGCTGGGCCTCGGCGACAACTGGGGCCGGGGCGTCCTCCACGACAACGCGGCCCGCCTGTTCGCCCTCGACTGAGCGCCCTCCGGGCGCCCTGACCACGGGGGCGGCGTGGGGGGCGGGCCCGGCGATCCCCGTGCCTCCGGGTGGCCAGAAGGTGCCCGCAAGGGCGGATGACGTGTGCGGCGATCCACCCGCCGCACAGCCTCACGGCCCGTCAGGCGGGCGGAATGCGGGACACCCCGCATGCGCCGCCCCGGGCGGCCTCGGGTCCCGGGGCCACTATTGCAGCGCCGCGTTAATTCGTTGAGGGGTCGGTGAAGGGCTGCGGGGGCCAAGTGCGGGCAGCCGTTGCGGTGGCAGGCGGCATGTTGTGCTCGTTGCCATCGTGGTTCGACGCACACGTAGATGGTGCTGCATCGCCTTCGCCGGGCGTTTCGGCACGCAGAGCGCACTGCTCCGCAAGCCGGCTCCTGTCGCGATCACCGCCTGCCCGATCGCATTCCTGACCTGGTGGTAAGCCGTGATGGCGGGAGGTTGAAGTTGGTCAGCGTCGGGGGCGCCGGATTTTCCTGTCGTCGAGGCTCGTGGCGGTGCCACGCAGTGTGCTGCGGCGGATTCCGCGGTTGGCCAGGTCGGCGGCTGCTCTGTCGCAGGCCCGCTGGACTGCGGCGGCGTCATCGGCGTCGGCGGGTTGCCGGACGACGCAGCGGTAGGTGGAATTGCGTGGCGGCAGCTCGGAGATGAGGGTTCCTTCGTCGGTCAACGTGGCGTTGAGGAGGTTGTGTTCGGCGGCGTTCCCGGTGAGTGCTGCACTCGGGCTTTGTCGAGGTCGGCAAACGTGCCGCGGACAATGCCGCGGCAGGTACGGTCACTCATGGGGCGAGGGTCTCCCTTCGAGGAGGGCGGGTTCGGCTGTCGGGTGTGCGTGGTTCTCGGCGAGCAGGGTGGCCAGTCCGTCGAGGAGGCGTTCGAGGCCGAAGGCGAAGCGGTCGTCCATGGACGGGGCGGTGAGGTCGCCAGCCAGGGCGACGAGGTTCGGGAAGGTCGTTTCCGGCAGTCCGCGCAGTCGGTCGGCCGCCGCCTGGGCGACTTCGGAACGGCTGGCGCCCTCGGTCTCGGATGCGGAGATGGGTGACTGTTCCTGGAGCACGAACCCTTGGACGAAGGCACCGAGAAGGTAGTTGGCCAGGGCGGCGTCGGCGTCGGTGAATCCGGCTTCACGTAGCCGGTCCAATTGCTCTTCCATGAGACGCAGCAGGTTCGGGCCGAGTGCGAGCCGCCCTGCGACGACCTTGGCGGAGTCGCGTTTGGCCAGCAGGTGCCGTCGGTAACGCAGCGAGTACTCGCGGAGCTGCTCCCGCCAGTCGCCCTGTCTGGGGGGCGCCTCGGCATCAGCCATGAGCTCGTCGGTGAGTAGGTCCAGTAGCTGTTCCTTGTTGCGGACGTGCCAGTACAGGGAGGCTGCCTTCACTCCCAGTTCGGCGGCGACCTTGCGCATCGACAGCCCGCTGATGCCTTCACGTTCCAGCACTCGCAGGGCTGCCGCCGCGAGGGTCTGGCGGGTCAGCCCCGGCTGTGCAGCGCCCTCGGCTGCGCTGTCCCGTGCCATCGGCCACCTCCGTCGAAGAAATCCGGCTTGCAATCTAACACCGTTAGGGGCAGGCTTTCGATTCCGATCGGCAAACTAACACCGTTAGGGTCTGTGATGGAGGAGTTCACCTCCCGGCGCAAGGGGCTCGTGCTTGCCACCTTGTGCGCCACGATGTTCATGGCGATGCTCGACAACGTCATCGTCAACAACGCCCTGCCCCGCATCGGGCAACAGCTGCACGCCGGTGTCAGCGGACTGCAGTGGGTGGTCGAGGGCTACAGCCTCGTCTACGCCGCAATCCTGCTCACCGGCGGCACACTCGGCGACCGGTACGGCCGCAAACTGATCTTTCTCACCGGACTGGCGCTGTTCACGGCAGGATCAGCGGCCGCGGCACTGTCCGGGGCAGTCGGCCCACTGATCGCCGCACGGATGCTGCAGGGACTCGGCGCGGCACTGCTCACTCCGGGCAGCCTGTCGATTCTGCGGCACGTCTTCACCGACGAAAAGGAACGGGCCCGGGCGGTCGGGCTCTGGTCCGGCGTCTCCGCCCTGGGCCTGGCGATCGGCCCGGTCCTGGGCGGGCCGATGGTGGATGCGTTCGGATGGGCCAGTGTGTTCTGGATCAACGTCCCGATCGGAGTGGCAGGGCTGCTGCTCGCCGCCCGAGCGCTGCCGGAGTTCGCAGGCAGGGCCAGGCGAGTGGACCTTCCGGGCCAACTGCTCTCGGTCCTCGGCTTCGGCGCCCTGGTCTACGTACTCATCGAAGGACCGGGCCGCGGCTGGACCGACACCCGTGTCCTGACCCTCGCAACAGTGGCGACAGCAGCCCTGCTGGCCTTCGTCGCGGTAGAACTCCGCACCACCGACCCCATGCTCGACCTGTACTTTTTCCGTGACCCGGTGCTCAGCGGAGCCGGGGTGACCGGATTCGTGATCAGCTTCGGCATGTTCGGGGCGTCGTTCTTCTTGCCGTTGCTCATGCAGGACGTGATGGGATGGGCGCCGTCGAGCGCGGGCCTGGCGGGGCTGCCCATGACCGCGATGATCGTCGTCGCCGCGCCGCTGTCCGGCACACTCACCGCGCGCTGCGGCCCCCGGATTCCGCTGGTGACCGGCCTGACCCTGTGCGCGGCAGCTCTCGCCGGCCTCTCGCTCTACGGTCAGCACGCCCGCTACCTGGAGTATCTGTGGGTGTTGCTCGCCATGGGAATCGGCATGGGGATGACCTTCACACCGGTGTCCGTCACCGTCATGAAACGCGTCCCGCTCGCCCAGGCCGGTATGGCCTCTGCGATCCTCAACATGCTGCGTGAGATCGGCGGCGTCGTCGGCGTCGCCGCCCTGGGAGCCGTTCTCACCAGTCGTCTGGCCGCCACGCTGACCGGATCGCTCGACCGGCTCGGCGTTCCCCCCGAAGCCCGCCAGGGCATCGCAGACTCGGCCGCCGGCACCGGTGCAGACACAACCCAGATCCTGCCCGCACCCGTCCACGACGCCGTGAACGCCGCCTTCGTCGAAGGGCTCCATCTGGCACTGCGTTGCGGCGGCGCGGCCATGGCCACCGCAGCTGTGCTCGTGGCCGTCCTCCTCCGCTCGACACCGAGCCAGGTCACCGAGCCCGCCGACGAACCGGTACAGCGAGACGAACCGGCTTATCGGTAAGAGGAGGACAAGCGGGGGGATGCGGCGGGCGACGGCGGTGGTCGTGATGCTGGACGAGGCCACTCGCAGGCGGTTGGAGCGGACCGTCGCGTCCGCATCCGGGCAGGTCCGGCAGGTACTACGGGCCAGGATCGTGCTGATCGCGGCGGACGGACCGACGAACAGCCAGATCGCTGTTGCCCGCGCCACCAGCCCGAACACAGTCTGATCATCAACATGCACGGACACGTCGTTCCAGGCGTCCCGAAACAACACCCGACCAGCTTGACCGAACGCATGAGGCCCCCGCACGGCGGAGAGCCGCACATGCCCGGGGCCGGGGCGGGATCCGCTCCGGGCGGCGCGCGTGCCCCGGACGACACGTTCGGGCGGTGCGGCGCGCGGGCGGGGGTCGGGCGGCGCACGATGGGGTGGCCCGA
This sequence comes from Streptomyces sp. NPDC088732, assembly GCF_044751205.1. Lineage (NCBI taxonomy): Bacteria > Bacillati > Actinomycetota > Actinomycetes > Kitasatosporales > Streptomycetaceae > Streptomyces > Streptomyces sp. NPDC088732. Next base: position 126,949 of record NZ_JBIVLI010000014.1, on the reverse strand, counting down.
TCCTCAGGCCGTCCCCGGGAGCCCAGCGCGATGACGCCCCGCACGCCCCGTCCGCACTGGCTGTTCGGCGACCAGTTGGGGCCGCATTTCCTCGACCCCGCGGGCGGTGGGCCCGATCCCGGGGCGCCCGTGGTGATGATCGAGGCGCGCTCGGTCCTGGCGCGCCGCCGCTTCCACCGGGCCAAGGCCCACCTGGTGCTCTCGGCGATGCGCCACCGCGCCGCGGAACTCGGCGACCGGGTCCACTACGTGCGGGCCGGGACCTACGCCGAGGGACTGCGCAAGGCGGTCGGCAAGGGCCCGGTGACCGTCTGCCGTCCGACCTCGCGCGCCGCGCTCGGCCTGGTGACCACGCTGGACGGGGTCGAGGTGCTGCCCGACCGCGGCTTCCTTGTGCCGGCGGCCGACTTCGCCGAGTGGGTGGACGGCAGGGAGGGCGGGCGGCTGCGGCTGGAGGACTTCTACCGCTGGGTGCGCCGCTCGCACGACCTGCTCATGGACGGCGACCAGCCGGTCGGCGGCCGCTGGAACCTCGACCACGACAACCGCGAGCCCCCGCCGCGGGACCGCCGCGGCGCCACGCTCGGCGCCCCGGAGCCGTGGCTGCCCGACGAGGACGCCGTCGACGAGGAGGTGCGGCACGACCTGGACCGCTGGGAACGCGACGGCCTGGTCCGCTTCGTCGGCCGCGACGGGCCGCGGCGCTTCGCCGCCACCCGCCGGGAGGCGCTCGCCGCGCTGCGCCGGTTCACCACCCACCGGCTGCCGGACTTCGGCCGCCACGAGGACGCGATGCTGGCCGGCGATCCGGTCATGAGCCACAGCCTGCTCTCGGCGCCGCTCAATCTGGGCCTGATCCATCCCGCCGAGTGCCTGGACCGGGCCGAACGGGCGCTGCGGTCCGGAAAGGCGCCGCTGAACAGCGTGGAGGGCTTCGTCCGGCAGATCGCCGGCTGGCGGGAGTACGTCTGGCACCTGTACTGGCACTTCGGCCCCGACTACCGGCACCGCAACGCGCTGCGCCACCGCACCCCGCTGCCGGACTGGTTCCTCGACCTGGACGCGGACGCGGTGCGGGCCCGCTGCCTGGCGACGGTGCTGGCCCAGGTCCGGGACACCGGCTGGACCCACCACATCCCGCGGCTGATGGTGCTGGGCAGCCACGCACTGCAGCGCGGCTGGGACCCGGAGCAGCTCACCGACTGGTTCCACCGCTGCTTCGTCGACGGCTACGACTGGGTCATGGCCCCGAATGTGACCGGCATGTCGCAGTTCGCTGACGGCGGCCTGATGACGACCAAGCCGTACACCTCCGGCGGCGCGTACATCCACCGCATGAGCGACCTGTGCGACGGCTGCGTCTACCGCCCGACGGAGCGGACCGGGGAGCGGGCCTGCCCGTACACCACCGGCTACTGGTCCTTCCTGCACCGGCACCGCGCCCGGCTGGCGTCAAACCACCGCACCGCGCGGGCAGTTCAGGGACTGGACCGGCTCGGCGACCTCCCCGACGTGCTGGCGCGGGAGGCCGGGCGCGGCGACGGACCTCCGTAACGGGCCCCGTGACGGACGTCGCACGGGGCGCACCCGTGACGGTGCGCAACCTTCGCCGCGCAGCGGGTACGCGAAGGGGGATGCGGCACGCCGCCCTCTACCCACCAGAGTCGAATTGTCACGGAGAGTAGCGAACTCAATGCACTCCAGGCACGTATAGTTACCTGCGTCACACCGGTAACAGGGAACGGTTAGGACTCCTGAGCGAGTCTCATACGTAGAGCCGCAGTTGGGCGCAGGGCCCGGAACCCGCCCGGCCCGGAGTGACAGTGAGGAGAAGCCATGCGACCGTTCGCGCTGATTCATGCCCGGCCGGCTACACCGGAAACGTTCACACCCAACTACACCTACGACTCCGCGCTTCAGCTGAACGTCCTGCCCGACGGACGTCCCGTCATCAGCGACCAGGGCCTGCTGCTGGCCACCGGCGCCACCGTCTCCACCGCGGGGTCCAAGACGCACTTCGACGACTGACCGCGCCTGCCCACCCGCTGCCCATGACCGTCCTGATCCTCACCTCCCCCGAGGACGTGACAGCCGACCTGGTGGTCGCCGCGCTGCACGACCTCGGGGCTCCTGTCGTGCGCCTGGACCCCGCCGAACTCCCCGGCGAGGTCTCCATGTCGGCCGAGTACGTCCGCGGCGACGTGCACGGCTACCTGTCCGTCCAGGAGCGCATGGTCAGCATGGGCAGCGTGCGCTCCATCTGGATCCGCAGGCCGGGCACCCCCGGCTCCGGCGCCGTCGAGCAGTCCGAGTGGCTGTCGGCGGAGGCCGGGCGGGCGCTGTACGGGGCCCTGCGCTGCGTGCCGGCGCGATGGATGAACCATCCCTCCGCCGCGGAGCAGGCCCGTTACAAGCCCTGGCAGTTGTTCACCGCCCACCACGCGGGGTTCGCGGTGCCGGCGACGCTGATCACCACGTTCCCGCAGGCGGCACGGGAGTTCGCCGAGCAGCATCCGCAACTGGTGGTCAAGTCCGTCTCCGGTACGCACCCGGGCAATCCGCCGATGGCCCTGCCGACCACCCTGGTCGCCCCCGACGCCGACTTCTCCGCGGTCGCGGCGGGCCCGACCCTGCTCCAGGAGTACATCCGCAAGGCCGCGGACATCCGGCTGACCTGCGTGGGGGGCCGGCTGTTCACCGCCCGCAAGAAGTCCGGCCCCGATCAGGTCGACGGGCGCTTCGGCAGTCCGGACGACGCGCGGTGGGAGCCCGTCACGGCCCCCGCCCGGATCGCGCGCGCCGTGCGCGCGTACATGGACACCGCCGGACTGGCGTACGGGGCCTTCGACTTCGCCGAGGACGAGGACGGCACCTGGTGGTTCCTGGAGTGCAACCAGGGCGGCCAGTTCGGCTTCGTGGAGCTGGCGACCGGGCTGCCCATAACGGACGCGATAGCGGGCTGGCTGGCACCCGACCCGGGCTGACGTATCGTCAGTACGCGGGGTCAGGACTCCCGGATGCCCCAGGGCGAGCCGTAGCCCGTCAGCAGGTCCAGGAAGGGCCGCGGCGCGAACGCCTCGGGCCCGAGCACCCCGGTGCCGGTCCAGGCGCCGGAGGCCATCAACTCCAGTGCCACCACGGGATTGACGGCCGTCTGCCAGACGACGGCCTGGGAGCCGTACTCGCGCATCGACCACTGGTTGTCGACCACGTGGTACAGGTACACCTCGCGCGCCCGGCCGTCCTTCGTCCCGGTCACCCAGGTCCCGGCGCACGTCTTACCGTGCATGCGCTCGCCGAGCGTGGCGGGGTCGGGCAGGCAGGCGGCCACGACGTCCCGCGGGCTGACCCGGACCGGACCGCCGTCCCGACCGGCGACCGTGACCGCCCCCGTACGGTCGAGTCCCAGCTGGTGGAGCGTTTTGAGGGTGCCGATGAACTCCTCCCCCAGCCCGTACTTGAAGGTCACCCGCCGCGCGTCGACCCAGCGCGGCATCAGCAGCACCTCCTCGTGCTCGACGTTGACGCAGCTGACGGGGCCGATGCCCTCGGGGAAGTCGAAGACCTCCGGCTCGCTGAAGGGGGCCGTGGTGAACCAGCCGCGGTCCTCCTCGTAGACCACCGGGGGGTTCAGGCACTCCTCGATCGTGGTCCAGATGCTGAACGAGGGCGCGAAGTCGTAGCCGTCGACGGTGAGGTTCGCGCCGTCGCGCACCCCGAGTTCGTCGATGGTGTCGAAGAGCTCGTCGGCCGCGTAGCGGGCGAAGACGTCCGACAGCCCGGGCTCGACGCCCATGCCGACCAGCGCCAGCCGTCCCGCCCTCTCCCACTCGGCGGCCCGCTCGAACTGCGCGTCGCCGAGCTTGACCCCGCACTCCTCGTACGGGCGCTCCGGATGCGGCCGGGACAGCGACATCGCCATGTCGAGGTAGTCGGCGCCCGCGGCGAGCGCCGCGCGGAACAGCGGCATCACGAAGCGCGGGTCGGTGGCGTTGAGCAGCACGTCGCAGCGGTGGGCGGTGAGCAGCGCCGTGACGGCGGCCTCGTCGGACGCGTCGACCCGGGCGGCGGTGAACCGGCGGTCGCCGGCGGCCGACACGGTGGCGACGGCGGCCTCCGCGCGCGCCGGGTCGTGATCGGCGACCACCATCGCCTCGAAGAACTCCCGCCGGGCCGCGATCCGCGTGATCGCGGTGCCCACGCCGCCGGCTCCCACAAGCAGTACCCGCATGGCTGTCCAGTCTCCGTTTCCGAGGCGGTGCCGCCTCTGGCAGGGGTGCCCCGTTGAGTCCGATGCACCCGATGCACCCGATGCCCTGATCGAACGCCCTGCCCGTTCCTACGGTCAATGGCGTTGGCATAAGCTCGGCTCAGCGTCCGGGAAGCGTGCGAGGGAGGCGGCCGTGCCGAAGAGACCGGTGTCCGAGGCGGAGCGCAGGCGCCGCCGCCCGACCCGCGGCGGAGCCGTCCTGTCGCACCGGCTGATCCTGGACACGGCGCTGCGCATGCTGCACGAGCACGGCAGCGCGGGGCTGACCGCGCGGCGGCTCGGCATGGCTCTCGGCGCGGACCCCAGCGCCCTGTACCGCTACTTCCGCGGCATGGACGACCTGATCCTGGCCCTCGCGGACGACCTCATGGGCCGCGCCGCCGACGGCTGGCAGGGCACCGGTGCCTGGCGCGACGACCTGCGCGACCTGGGCCTGCGGGTCCACGCCGCCTATCTGGCGCATCCGCAGGCGGCCGTGCTGACCGCGGGCCGCGTCTCCGGCCGCCCCCATGAGACCGCCGCGGACGAGACCATCCTCGGCATCCTGCGCACGGCCGGGTTCCCCGATCCCGACGCGGTCGCGGTCTACCAGGCCTTCATCGACCAGGCCCTGGCCTTCGCCGCCCTCGACGCGGCCACCCTCGCCCTCCCCGCGGCGGCCCGCGAGGCAGATCACGCCGTGTGGGGCGCCACCTACGCCCGGCTCCCCGCCCGCACCCACCCGCACATCGCCGCCACGGCGGGCCTGCTGGTGGCGCGCATGAACCGCAGCGCCTACCCCACCGCGCTGGAGATGTTCCTCGACAGCGCCGAGGGCCGTCTGACGCGGGCGCGCGGCGCCGCGGCACCGGTACCGCCGGACCGCCGCCCCTAGGCCGAGGCGGGGCCCGCGCGGGACTCACGGCCGGTTCACATCGCCTTTGCATACTGGAAGGTCCGGGAAGGCCGACGAAAGAGGATCGCCGCGTGCGCGTGCTGGTGGTGGAGGACGAGGAGCTGCTCGCGGAGGCGATAGCGGAGGGGCTGCGGCAGGAGGCGTTCGCGGTGGACGTGGTCCACGACGGCGAGGCGGCGCTGGAGCGGCTGGGGGTCAACGAGTACGACGTGATGGTGCTCGACCGCGACCTGCCGCGGCTGCACGGGGACGAGGTCTGCCGGCGCACGGCCGCCTCCGGTGCGGACGTGCGGATGCTGATGCTGACGGTGTCGACGACGGTCGCCGAGCGCGTCGCGGGGCTCAGCCTCGGGGCGGACGACTACCTGGCCAAGCCGTTCGCCTTCGCCGAGCTCGTGGCCCGGATCAGGGCGCTGGGCCGGCGGGTCCGCCCGGCGGCGCCGCCCGTGCTGGAGCGGGCCGGCATCCGGCTGGACCCGCATCTGCGGGAGACCTACCGGGACGGGCGGTACGTGGCGCTGTCGCGGAAGGAGTTCGCGGTACTGGAGGAGCTGCTGCGGGCGCAGGGCGGCCCGGTGTCGGCCGAGGACCTGCTGGAGCGGGTCTGGGACGAGAACATCGACCCCTTCACGACCATCGTGCGCGTCACGATCCGCGGCCTGCGCCGCAAGCTCGGCGAACCGGGCGTCGTGGAGACCGTCACGGGAGTGGGGTACCGGATCCGTTGAGCACCGCACCCGGCCGCACCGCACCCGGCCGCACCGCACCCGGCCGCACCGCACCCGGCCCCCCGACCGGCCGCTCCTGGCGCGGCAGCCTGCGCGTCCAGCTCACCCTGGTCTTCGGTCTGCTGTTCTTCGTGGCCGGCGGCGCCGTGCTGGCGGGGTCCTTGATCCTGGTCCGCCACAGCATGCGCTTCAGCCTGGACCTCGCCTTCAGCCCGAAGGTCTTCCCGGGGTCGGAGGTGACGAAGACGATCATCGTGGAGTCGATGCAGTCGAACCTGCTCGCCAAGGGCGGGCTGACGGTGCTGGCGGTCGGGCTGCTGGCGACGACCGCGGGCTGGCTGGCCGCGGGCCGGCTGCTGCGGCCGCTCAACCAGATCACGTCCACCGCCGAGCGCATCGCCGGCCGGACCCTGCACCGCAGGATCGCCCTGGACCTGCCCTCGGGCGAGGTGAAGCGGCTGGCCGACTCCTTCGACCGGATGCTGGACCGCCTGGACGGCGCCTTCGCGGGGCAGGAGCGCTTCATCGCCAATGCGGCCCACGAGCTGAAGACCCCGCTGGTGATCAACCGCACCCTGGTCGAGGTGGCGATGAACCGCCCCGGCGCCACTGAGGAACTGGTGCGGCTCGGCGAGAACCTGCTCGCCGTCAACGCCCGTCACGAGCGGCTCATCGACGCCCTGCTCACCCTGGCCCGCGCCGAGGACGCGCTCACCGACCGGGTGCCGCTGGACCTCGCGGACGTCGGCCGCACGGTGCTGGCCGCGACCGCGGCCGAGGCCGAACGGGCCGGTGTGCGGCTGGAGTCCGGCCTCGGCCCGGCGCCCGTGGTCGGCGACCCCATCCTGCTGGAACAGCTGGTGCGCAATCTCGTCGAGAACGCCGTCCGCTACAACGAGCGCGGCGGCCTCGTACGGATCACCTCCACCGATCTGCCGGGCGGCCCCCGGATCGTCGTCGGCAACACGGGTGCCGTGATCTCCGCGCACGAGATCCCGGTGCTCTTCGAGCCGTTCCGCCGGCTCTCCGACCGGGTCGGCTCCGCGCGCGGCAACGGCCTCGGCCTGTCGATCGTACGGGCCGTGGCGCAGGCGCACGGCGGCGATGTGACCGCCGAACCGCGCGCGGGCGGCGGCCTGACGGTGACCGTCGCCCTGCCCGCCCAGCATCCTCGCGGCGGTGTGAGGAGGGCGTGAGCCCCGGCGCTCACCGCCGTTTCACCTGCTGGCGTGTGGAGTTGGCGCATGAAACCCAGTGCGAGCAGTGAGCGACGAACACCGGGGACCGTACGCCGTGTCGCGGTCCGGCGGCTGGCCGCGGGGGCGGTGTGCGCGGCCGGCCTGGCGCTCGCCGTGGCGCAGCAGCCGGTGCGCGAGTGGGCGGTGGCCGTGGCGTCGGGGCACGGGAGCTCCTCGTCCCTGGACGGCGCCGCGTCGGCCCGCGTCCCGCAGCACGGCGACGGCAGGTTCACCGCCGCCCCCGCCGGGACGGGGAGCATCGGGCACGGCACCTGGCGGCTGCGCTACGCGGTGGAGGTCGAGGACGGCACGGGCTACACCGCCGCGTCCGTGGCCCGCGAGGTCGACCGGATCCTCGGCGACCGGCGCGGCTGGACCGCCGAGGGCATCGTCTTCCGGCGCGTGGCCGGACCGCCGTACGACTTCGTGGTCAAGCTGGCCACTCCGGACACCACCGACCGCCTGTGCGGCTCGTACGGCCTGGACACCGGCGGGGAGGTCAACTGCAGCGGCGGCAAGGACGTCGTGGTGAATCTCAGGCGCTGGGTGCTGCTCAGCCCGTTCTACGAGCACCGGACGGCCGACTACCACGCGCTGATCATCAACCACGAGGTCGGCCACCGCCTCGGGCACGGCCACCAGGACTGCCCGGGGCCGGGCCGGCCCGCACCGGCGATGATGCAGCAGATCAAGGGGCTGCACGGCTGCGTGCCGAACGCCTGGCCGTACGACACCAAGGGCCGGCCGATCTCGGGCCCGGCGGCCCCGTGAGCGGGCAACTGGTGCAGGTGCTGCGGGCGATGCCGCTGTTCTGGCCGGGGGCGCTGCTGTCGTCGGTGGCCGCGGGTGTGTGCGCCCCCCGGGTGGCGCGGCGGCTGGGCACGGGGCCCGTCACCGCCTTCTGCCTGGTGCTGGCGCTGGGCGGCATCGCCGTGACCACGCTGCTGGCGGACATCACGACGGACCCGAACGCCATGCGGCGGTTCGGGGCGGGGACCTTCGCGACCGACTGGACCCCGCCGGGCCCGGCCGACCTCGCGGGGTTCAATCAGCGCAGCCTCAATGTGCTGCTGTTCGCGCCGCTGGGGCTGGCCGTCGCCCGGACCCGTCCGGCACGGCGGGCCGTCGGCCTGGCGGCGGCGGCCGCCGTGCTGCCCTTCGTGATCGAGGCCGTGCAGTACGAGGTCGTGTGGCTGATGCGGGCCGCCGACGCCCAGGACATCGTCGACAACCTCTGCGGCCTGCTCGCCGGCCTGCTCGTCGGCACGGTCACTCGTCCCCTCGTCCGCAGGACCTCCCGCCTTCCCGCCCCGCCCGACGCGGCCGCCGACCCCGCAGCCTCGCACGGCGAGTTCCCGTCGAGGGCGTGACACAGGACACGTACGAAACGGTTTCGTTTCGCTGAGCACTCCCCTAGGCTCAGATGAGTACGAAACCGTTTCGTTTAGATCGGTGGGACCCCATGTCCGAAGCCGCCGTGGAGCGCCGCTCCCGCCTCACCCCCGAGCGGGAGGCGGAGCTGTACACCAGCACGCTCGACCTGCTCCGCGAGGTCGGCTACGAGGCCCTCACCATGGACTCGCTCGCCACGCGCTCGCGCTGCAGCAAGGCGACCCTCTACCGCCAGTGGGGCGGCAAGGCCGAACTCGTGGCCAGGGCGCTGCGGCACCAGAAGCCGGTGCACGCCGCCGACATCGACACCGGGAGCCTGCGCGGCGACTTCCACGCGATGCTCACCGTGGAGGACGACAGCCGGCTGGCGCGCGACTTCGCGCTCATGCGCGGACTCGCGATGGCGATGCACGCCAACCCCGACCTGCTGCGCGCCTTCCGTGAACTGATGGTCGAACCCGAGCGCAGAGGCCTGGACGTCGTCCTGCGGAGGGCCGTCGACCGCGGCGAGGTCCGCGCCGACAACCCCGCGCTCGGCTACCTGATGCACATGCTCGTGGGCGCCTTCGTCACCCGCGCCGTGATCGAGGACCGCCCCCCGACGGTGGCCTACCTGACCGCCTACCTGGACGCGGTGATCCTGCCCGTGCTCGGCGTCGGCCCCGCGGACGACGGCCCGCCCGCCGGCTGACCCGCCGCACCCGCATCCCCCCGCCCCCCTTCCACGACCCGACCGGGAGTACGTCCTCGTGGCCACTTTCCTCTACCGCATCGGCAGACTCGCCTACCGGCGACGGCACTTCGCCGTCCTGATCTGGGTGGCGCTGCTCGCGCTCGCGGGCGTCAGCGCCGCCAACGCGCCCTCGGCCGGGAGTTCGTCGTTCTCCGTGCCCGGGACGGAGTCCCAGAAGGCGTTCGACCTGCTGGACCAGCGCTTCCCCGGGTCCAGTTCCGACGGGGCGACCGCCCGCGTGGTCTTCAAGGCCCCCGCCGGCGGCAGGATGACCGACCCGGCGAACAAGAAGGCCGTCGCGGCGACCGTCGCGGAACTGCGCCGCGGCTCCGAAGTGGCCTCCGTGGACAACCCGTTCACCGCCAAGGCGGTCAGCAAGGACCGCACGACCGCCTACGCCCGGGTCGCCTACGACGTCCCCGGCATGCAGTTGAAGGACTCCTCGCGCGAGGCGCTGGAGAAGGCGGCCGAACACGCCCGCGCGGACGGGCTGACCGTCGAGATCGGCGGTGACGCGCTCCAGGCCGCACCCGAGACGGGGGCCACGGAGGTGATCGGCATCGCGATCGCCGCCGTCGTCCTCGTGATCACCTTCGGCTCGCTGGTCTCCGCCGGCCTGCCGCTGCTCACCGCCCTCGTCGGCGTCGGCATCGGCGTCAGCTCGATCACGGCGCTGGCGAGCGCGCTCGACCTGGGCTCCACCACCTCCACGCTCGCGATGATGATCGGCCTCGCGGTCGGGATCGACTACGCGCTGTTCATCGTCTCCCGCTACCGCGCCGAACTCGCCGAGGGCCGCGAGGGCGAGGAGGCCGTGGGCCGGGCCGTCGGCACGGCGGGCTCCGCCGTGGTCTTCGCCGGCCTGACCGTGGTGATCGCGCTCGTCGGCCTCTCCGTGGTGGACATCCCCATGCTGACGAAGATGGGCATCGCCGCCGCGGGCACCGTCGTCATCGCGGTGCTCATCGCGCTCACCCTTATCCCGGCGCTCATCGGCTTCGCCCGGCGGCGCATCCGGCCCGCCGGCGCGCCCGGCGGCCTCGCCCGCCGCCGCGCGAGGACGGCCGAGCAGCACGCCCACCGCAAGACGCGGGACCTGGCCGCGCGGGGCACCGGCCGGCCGAACATGGGCACCCGCTGGGCGCGCTTCGTCGTGCGGCGGCCCGTCGCCGTCCTGCTGCTGTGCACGGCCGCGCTCGGCGCGGTCGCCGTGCCCGCCGCGTCGATCGAACTCGGCCTCGGCGACGACGGGTCCCAGCCCGTCTCCACGACGCAGCGCCGCGCCTACGACCTGCTCTCCGACGGCTTCGGCCCCGGCTTCAACGGCCCGCTGGTCGTCGTCACCGACGCCCGGGGCGCCGCCGACCCGAAGGACGCGGTCAAGGAGGTCGGCACGAGCCTGGAGCGCCTCAACGACGTCGCCACCGTCACCCCGGCCACCTTCAACGAGGCCGGGGACACCGCGGTCATGAACGTGGTGCCGGACTCCAAGCCGAGCAGCACCGAGACCGAGGGGCTGGTCAAGGCCATCCGCGCCACCGGCGACGGGATCACCGCGGACACCGGCGCGCGGATCTCCGTCACCGGCACCACCGCGCTGAACATCGACACCTCGCAGAAGCTCACCGACGCCCTGCTGCCCTATCTGGGCCTCGTCGTCGGACTGGCCTTCCTCCTGCTGATCGTGGTCTTCCGCTCGGTGCTCGTGCCCCTCAAGGCGGCCCTGGGCTTCCTGCTCTCGGTGATGGCCGCCCTCGGCGCCGTCGTCGCGGTCTTCCAGTGGGGCTGGTTCGCCTCGCTGCTCGGGGTCGAGCAGACCGGCCCGATCATGTCGATGATGCCGATCTTCCTGGTGGGCGTGGTCTTCGGCCTGGCCATGGACTACGAGGTGTTCCTGGTGACCCGGATCCGTGAGGCGTACGTCCACGGCGAGCGGCCCGGCCAGGCCGTCGTGACCGGTTTCCGGCACGGCGCCCGGGTGGTCACCGCCGCCGCCGTCATCATGATCGCCGTGTTCGCCGGCTTCATCGGGTCCGGCGAGTCGATGATCAAGTCCATCGGCTTCGGGCTGGCGATCGCGGTCTTCTTCGACGCGTTCATCGTGCGCATGGCCATCGTCCCGGCGGTGCTCGCCCTGCTCGGCCGCCGGGCGTGGTGGCTGCCGAAGTGGCTGGACCGCGTCCTGCCGAACGTCGACGTCGAGGGCGAGGGGCTTCGGACGCCGGCCGCGGACGCCGGCCGGCACCAAGCGCCCGGCCGTGAGGACGAGGACGAGGGCGACCGGCTCCTCCCCGTGCGCGTCTGACCCCTGCTCGCCCGGCGGCGGAGCCCGCGGACCGACGCCCCCGCTGCGACCGCGCGGGGGCGTCAGTAGGTTGGTGGTGCCGGAGTCCGGACGACCACGAAGGGGACCGCACATGGCAGCGGAGGAGGACTCACCGCAGTTCCCGGTGCACGCCGCGGCGCGGGCCCCGGGTCTCGCCGCGCTGGACGAGGCGCTCACCGGCTGCCGCGCCTGCCCGCGCCTGGTGGCCTGGCGCGAGGAGACCGCCCGGGTGCGGCGCCGGGCGTACGCGGACGAGGAGTACTGGGCGCGGCCGGTGCCGGGCCTCGGCCCGGCCGACGCCGCCCTGGCCGTCGTCGGGCTGGCCCCCGCCGCCCACGGCGGCAACCGGACGGGCCGGATGTTCACCGGCGACCGCTCCGGCGACGTGCTGTTCGCCGCCATGCACGCGGAGGGGCTCGCCTCGCAGCCGACGTCCACCGCCCGCGGCGACGGACTGGAGCTGTACGGGGTGCGGGTGACCGCGCCGGTGCACTGCGCGCCGCCCGCCAACAAGCCCACCACGGACGAGCGGCTGACCTGCCGCCCCTGGCTCGTGCGCGAACTGGAGCTGCTGCGGCCCACGTTGCGCGCCGTCGTCGTGCTCGGCGCGTTTGGCTGGCAGGCCCTGCTGCCGGTGCTCGCCGACTCCGGCCGCCGCGTGCCGCGTCCGCTCCCCCGCTTCGGGCACGGCGCGCACGTCGAACTGCCGGGCCCCACCGGCGCGGAACCGCCGCTGCACCTGCTGGGCTGCTACCACGTCAGCCAGCAGAACACCTTCACCGGCCGGCTCACCCCCGCCATGCTCCGCGAGGTGCTGGCCCGCGGCGCCGCGTACGCCGGGCTGCGGCCCGGGGCGTGAGGCCCGCGGCCGTCAGCGCCGCGCGGCGGCGACGATGGCCTCGGCGACAACGGGCATCGAGGCCGGGTGGAGGCCGAGGAAGAGGTTCGGCTCGATCAGTTCCAGCTCCATGACGCGCGGCGCGCCGTCCTCGTCGTCGACCAGGTCGACCCGCGCGTACAGCAGCTCCGACGCTTCCGGAACGGTGGCCAACGCGGCCTCGGCGGTGGCGAGTTCGGCCGCGGTCGGGGTCCACGGTCGCACGCCCGGATGGGCGACCTTGGTCGCGTCGTAAGCCGTTCCGTGGGAGAGGACGGCGTTCTTGGCGACGGCGTGCAGGAAGCGGCCGCCGATGAAGACCAGCGCCCGTTCCCCGGTGGAGTCGATGGCCGGCATGTACGGCTGGACCATCGCGGTCAGGCCCTCCGCGTGCATCCGCGCGATGTGCGCCCGCGCCGCGTCGTCGCTGCCCGGGCGGTAGCGGCCGGCATAGCGAGCGCCCGCGCCGGCGGCCGGTTTGACCACGTACTCGTGGTCGGCGGGGAGGCCGTCCGGCTCGGTCCCCGGCAGCAGATAGCGGGTGGCAACGGTGGGGACGCCGCGTGCGGTCAGCTCGCCGAGGTAGCGCTTGTCGGAGTTCCAGCGGACGACGTCCGCCGGGTTGGCGAGCGTGGTCGCCGCGCCGCAGCGGTCGGCCCACGGCAGGAACTCCGCGGTCCGCCAGGTGTAGTCCCAGGTGGAGCGTATGACCGCCAGGTCGTGCGAGGCCCAGTCCACATCGGGGTCGTCCCAGCGGACGACGACGGCGTCGGCGCCCGCGGCGGCGACCGCGTCCCGCAGGAACGGCAGGTCGCGGTCGGTGCTGGTGCCCTCGCGCGGCGCGCACGTCACCAGCGCGACCCACGGACCGCTCGTACGGGTCGTGCGGCTCGTGCCTGTCGTGCTGGGCGGCACAGGGACTCCTCCGGGTCGGCTGCGTGACCCCGGCAGCGTATCCGGGCCGGGTCGGCACCGGCCGGGGGCCTCCCGCACGGCACAATTGCCGGCATGTCCAAGTCGCGCCCCGGCCGCCGTTCCGCCCCCCGCCCGCACACCCGGCCGGTCCTCCACTCCCCCGGCGCCCCCTGCCCCTGCGGCCTCCCCGCCGGCTACGCCGACTGCTGCGGCCGCTACCACGCGGGCCACGCCGCCGCGCCGACCGCCGAGGCTCTGATGCGCTCCCGGTTCACCGCGTACGCGGTCCACGACGCCGCCTACGTCCTGCGCACCTGGCACCCCGACACCCGCCCCGCGGAGCTCGACCTCGACCCCCACCTGCGCTGGGAGCGGCTGGAGATCCTCGGCACGACCGACGGCAGCGCCTTCCACACCGAGGGCACCGTCACCTTCCGCGCGCACTACGCGCTGCGCGGCGAGCGCGACGCCATGGAGGAGCAGAGCCGCTTCGTCCGCCACGACGGGGCCTGGGTGTACGTCGCGCCGCTGCCCTGAGCGCCGGCAGGGTCCCCGCCGGGCACCGCGGGCACCCGCACCACGGTCCGCCAGTGGGCGGGCAGCAGCGCGGCCCGGTCACCCGGCTGGGCGCCGGGCTCGTCCCGGAGGGGGCCGGCACGGGGTCAGGGCCGCGCGACGTCCACGCCCGGCGCGGCGCCCCGTGCCACTCCGTGCGGCGTCAGCGCGAGCACCCCCGCGCCTCGCACGGGGGTCTACGGCGTCAGGGTGAGAGGGGTGGGGCCGAACGTGGCGGCGATGTCGGGCGCCATGCCGAAGGCGGCCCGCTTCCACTCCTGTTCGTCCTCGTCGCTCTCCTCGGCGGCGTCCCACTCCGGCGACAGGCCCAGTTCCACCCGGCGGGCCCGCTCGTAGGGCAGCGGATCCCCGAGGGTCAGCAGTTCGTCCTCGCCCTCGCCCGTCTCGCAGTAGCGCCGGACGACATCGCCGCCCTCGGCCACCAGCCACGCCGATCCGTCGTTCCGGGCGCCGTAGTAGTAGGCCTGGGCCCGGCCGTAGTGGGCGCTGAGCATCGTGCAGGTCCGCAGGACTTCCTCGCTGCGCTCCTCGTCGCAGGGGTTGCACCAGTCGCCGACGATCAGGGTCCAACCGTCGAGCTCGGGGGACACATAGACCCGCGTGGCGAAGGCCGCGTCCTCGCCGACCCCGCCGTGGGTGTCGGAATCGAGCACGTTGACAGCGTCGGCAAAGGTCACCGGGCTGGGGTGGACAAGGCCGAGAAGCTCCATGAGCCCGGACTGGTCGCCGGTGGGTACGGCCATCCAGTAGTTCCAGCACGTCGTCAACGGCCTCGGGACGTCCCCCTCGTTCGCATCCACGTGTACACCCTCGCAGGCCGCCGTGCCGCTCCGGAACCGGGGTACGGGCACTTCCCAGGGAGCGGCGTACACGGCATCCTGCCGCGGGGGCCGCCGGACGAGGGGGGTGGGGTGCGTGCGTCGGGGGTGGGTGCTCGGCGGGCTGGCGCTGACGTCGGGGCTGGTGTCGGCACTGCTGGCAGTGGCCGTCAATGTGGCGACCGGCGGCGTGCTGCCGCCCGGTCTGCGATGGCTCGCGCCCTGGTCCTGGCCGCTGGTCGGGGTGGGCACGCTGGCCGCGGCGGGGCTCGCCGTGTGGCAGCAGCGCCTCCAGACGGCGGAGGCCGCGCCGGCGGACCCGTCTCCGCGCCGACCCGTTCCCGGGCAACTTCCGCCGCTGGTGGCCGATTTCACGGGCCGGGAGGCCGATCTGGCCGCGCTGCGGACGGCCGTCGCGGGCGGCGCCCGTGTCGTCGCCGTCGCGGGTGCGCCGGGTGTCGGCAAGTCGACATTGGCGAACCGGCTGGCCCATGAGCTGCGACAGGACTACCCGGACGGCCAGTTGTACGTGAACCTCGGCGCCGGCCGCGGCGACCCGATGCCGCCGGAGACGGCGCTCGCCCGCTTCCTCGGGGCACTCGGCGACGACGATCCGGACCGGGTCGGCGACACCGACACCCTGGCGGCCCGTTACCGGAGCCTGATGGCCGACCGGAGGGTGCTGGTCGTCCTCGACGACGCCCGGGACGCCGACCAGGTACGCCCGCTGCTGCCCGCCGGCGCCCGCTGCCTGACGATCGTGACGAGCCGTCCGCTGCCCGCCGACCTGCCGGAGGCCGCCGCGCACGAGCTGGCCGCGCTCGGCACCGACGACGCGCTCGACCTGCTGGCCCGGGTCAGCGGGACGGGCGGTGCCGCCGCGGACCCGGAGGCGGCTGCCTCGGTGGTCAGGGCCTGCGAGGGCCTGCCGCTCGCGATCCGGCTGGCGGGCGCCAAGGCCGCCCGCTCCCGGCTCGGCATCGCCGAACTCGCGCGGCGGCTGGAGGACGAACGGTCCCGGCTGGACGAACTGCGCTTCCGCAACTGGGCGGTGCGCGCCACCCTCGCCACCGCCTACGAGGACCTGGCCGCCGGGGACCGGCGCCTGCTGCGGCGGCTCGGGGGCTTCCCGGGCGGCGACTTCGGGCCCGGGGCGGCGGCAGCGGCGGCCGGCGCGGCGGGCCGCGTCGGCGACGGCGTCGACCGCCTGGTGGACGCGCAACTCGTGGAGTCCGTCGGCGGCGGCCGGCACCGCCTGCACGACCTGACCCGGCTGTTCGCGAAGGAACGCCTGGCGGAGGAGGAGCCGGGCGAGCCGGAACGCGTCAGCGAACGCCTCCTTGACTGGTACGCGGCCGCCGCCCGCGGCAACCCGCCCGGCTGGATCGCCGACGAGGCCCCCAACATCGCGGCGGTCGCCCGGCAGGGGGCCGCCCACGGCGCGTGGGAGCGGGTGTTCCGGCTGGCCGACGCGGCGGACCACGGCTGGCACCTCCAGCACTACCACGCACAGCGGCTGCGGGTCTGGCTCGCCGCCGCGGAGGCCGCCGAGGCGCTCGGCGACCGCCGCGGGCAGTCGCGGGCCGCCCTGACCGTGGGATCCATCCACGCCGCGGACGGCGACCTGGACCGGGCCGCCCCGCTGCTGCTCGACGCGGTGGAACTCGCCGAGGCGGCAGGCGACGACGCGGGCGAGGCACGGGCCCGCCTCCACCTCGGGGACGTCCTGCGCCAGAGCGGCCGCCACAGCGGCGCCCAGGCACACCTGCGCCGGGCGCTGGAGCTCTGGCGGACGCTGGGGCGGACCGCGGAGGAGGCCGACACATGGGGCAAGCTGGCGACGCTCCACCTCGTCATGGGCGAGTTCGGGGAGGCCGCAGACGACGCGGAGCAGGCGCTCGCCCTCGTGGCCGACGACGCAGCCTCCCCCTCCGACCGGGCCCACCTGCGGGGGCTGGCCGGGGCGGCCTACCTGCGGCTGGGACGGTTCACGGAGTCCCGGGCGGCGACCGAGGAGGCCGTGGCGGCGCACCGCCGCGCCGGAAACCGGCTGAGCGAGGCGTACGCCCTGGGCGGTCTGGCCGCGCTGGCACTTGAGGAGGGCGACCACGAGGCGGCACTCGGCGCCCACCGCGCAGCGCTGCGGCTGTTCGAGCGGCTCGGCACCGTCCCGGGCATCGCGGGTACGCACGGCGCCATCGGCGACCTGCTGCTCCTGCGCGGCGACGTCCCGGGGGCCAGGCGCGAACTGGAGGCGGCCGTCGGCCTGTTGAAGGACCTGGGGCACCCGGTGGCCGAGGGCACGATGCGGCTCAGGCTCGCCGCGGCCCTGGCGACGGCCTCCGACGTCCCCGCCGCGGCCGAGCAGCAGCACCTCGCGGAGTCCCTGCTCGCCGGCACAAGCACCGGCCCGGAACTCCACGCCCTCAGAACCCGCCTCACCGCCCTCGGCCTGCCGTCCCAGGAAGCCTGAACCGCTCCGCGGCCCCCACGGCAGCGGCGCCAGGCGCGCCCACGAAGCGGTGGACTCCTCACACGTCAGAGCCTTGAAGGGGCCATCAAGACGGCACGGAGGCTTGCTGAAGACGGTCCCGCCGATACGCGGCGAGCGGGGCCGGCCGCAGCGTAGCCCCGATGTCGTTCTCGCAGACCGCGGCTACGACCCGCGACAGTGCCGTCGCCTGGTTCGCGGCCTCGGCATCCAGCCATGGACCGCTCGGCGCAACACCGGGCTCCGTCCCAGGGATTCATCCGCGATGACATCCATGAGGCCCTCCTCAGTCCCGGATGACCGTTGATCTGCCGGCGGAGGCTTCCCTCACTCCGGCGACAGGTGGTCATCCCAAACGCGAAGCACGTCGGCAAGCAGAAGGCGGTGGGTTTCGATCCAGTTGGCCGGCAGGTCGATCGGGACCCGTACCGTTGCCATCGAGACGAGGACGTCTTCAACCACCACCTCGGGGCAGTCGCGTTCGCCGTTGAGGTCGATGAAGACCGAGGGGCCGCGCTGGACGTGCAGCCAGGCGATGTCTTCGCCGGACTCAAGCCGCGTGAGCGCCTCGCCCCAGGACGTCAGCCGCGACCGCCACAACGAGAGATCCACCCGCCCACTGACGAATGGCGTGTCGACGACGATCTCTGCCGCCAGCCCTCCATGCACACCCTGCAAAGGGCCCAGCACCGTGATGCGGACACTGTTGCCCTCGTCATCACGCAACAGAGCCAGGTCCAACCCCCCGACCGTCACCACGTCACCTCCTGCAGAGATGAGCCGATCCTGGCTCACGGTCCGCTTGGCCGGCAAGCGAATTCGGTCCGCGTCGATTTCTTTCGCCACGAGTTCGCAGGCCACGATCCGCCTCAGACCGAGCGCAGCCAGTGCCAGGTGTGCTCCCTGCTCGCCGGCGCAAGCACCAGCCCGGAGCATGGGAGTGCCCACCCAGAAGGCCTGAGCCCCCCAAGGCAGCAGCCCCGAGCGGACCGGGCCGCCCGTGCCGCGCGGTCCGCGCGGTCCGCGTGTCAGCGCCGGGCGGATGCCGCAAGGGCACGGGCGCCGCAGTTCGTCCCCGTGCCCCGAAAACCAACGCCAGGCACGAGGAACAGAACTGCCGGACCTCCGGACCGTCAGCGGGCGCCGCGGAGGCGCTCCATGTCGCGGCGGTCGCGCTTGGTGGGGCGGCCGGTGCCGCGGTCGCGGACCACGGGGGCCGGCACCTCCTCCGGGGTGGGCGGCGGCGGGCTGTTGTCGACGAAGCACTCGGCGGCCACCGCCGCACCGACACGCTTGCGGACCAGCCGGGACACGACGACGACCCGCTCCCGCCCGGCGCCGCGCAGCCGTACCTCGTCGCCCGGGCGGACGGCCTGCGCCGGCTTCACGCGCTCGCCGTTGACGCGCACGTGACCGGCCCGGCACGCCGTGGCGGCCATGGAGCGCGTCTTCGTGAGCCGGACGGACCAGATCCAGGCGTCGACCCGCACCGGGCCCTCGTCGTCAGCCATGGTCCGACCCTAGCGCGCCCGCTGCACGGAACGCGGCGTCCGGTATGCGCCCTTGACGGAAGGCCCCGCCGTACACAGGATCTGCACAGGCATGTACGCGTCAAGAATTGCTCAAGAACGTCCCATCACCGCACGACTCCATCCCCCCACACACCGGAGTGACCTGTGCCCGCAATCAGACTCGTCGCGGCCGGCGCCGCCGGCGCCTTGGCCGCGGTCCTGCTGACCGCCTCCGCCACGCCCGTCGCGGCACGGCCCGCCCTCGCCGCCGCGCCGGACATCCCGGTCGCCAACGTCAAGGCGCACCTCAGCCAGCTGCAGTCGATCGCCACCGCCAACGGCGGCAACCGCGCGCACGGCCGGACCGGCTACCGGGCCTCCGTCGACTACGTGAAGGCCAAGCTGGACGCGGCCGGCTACACCACCGCGCTCCAGCAGTTCACGTCCGGCGGTGCCACCGGCTGGAACCTCATAGCGGACTGGCCCGGCGGCGACACCAACCACGTGATCATGGCCGGCTCGCACCTCGACTCGGTGACCGCCGGTCCCGGGATCAACGACAACGGCTCCGGTTCGGCCGCCGTCCTGGAGACCGCCCTCGCGGTCGCACGCGAGAACCTGCAGCCCACGAAGCATCTGCGGTTCGGATGGTGGGGAGCGGAGGAACTCGGCCTGATCGGCTCCAAGGCGTACGTCAACAGCCTGTCCACCGCGGACCGCGGCAGGATCGACGGCTATCTCAACTTCGACATGATCGCCTCGCCGAACCCCGGCTACTTCGTGTACGACGACAACACCGCGCTGGAGAAGGTCTTCAAGGACTGGTTCGCCGCCAAGGGGATCGCGACCGAGATCGAGACCGAGGGCGACGGCCGCTCCGACCACGCGCCCTTCAAGAACGCGGGCGTGCCCGTCGGCGGCCTGTTCAGCGGCGCCGACTACATCAAGACGGCGGCGCAGGCGCAGAAGTGGGGCGGCACCTCGGGTCAGGCCTTCGACCGCTGCTACCACGCCTCCTGCGACACGGCGTCCAACATCAACGACACCGCGCTCGACAACAACACCGACGCCATCGCCAACGCGGTCTGGACGCTCTCCACCGCCGCGGCTCCCCCGCCGGGCACCGTGTTCGAGAACACCGCCGACATCACCGTCCCCGACGCGGGCGCGGCCGTGGAGTCCCCCGTCACCGTCAGCGGCATCTCCGGCAACGCGCCCACCGCCCTCGCCGTGGGTGTCGACATCCGGCACACCTGGCGCGGCGACCTCGTCGTCGACCTGGTCGCCCCGGACGGCACCGCGTACCGGCTGAAGAACTCCAGCAGCAGCGACTCCGCCGACAACGTCATCGCGACGTACACCGTCAACGCGTCCGCCGAAGTGGCGGCCGGCACCTGGAAGCTCCGTGTCCGCGACGTGGCGGCCCAGGACACGGGCTACATCAACAGCTGGAAGCTGACCTTCTGACCTGCTCACGCACGGTGCGCGGGGCCGGCCCGGTCGCCGGCCGGCCCCGCGAGCCGGCCCAGCGAAAAATTTGCACGCGCCGACTATCGGCGGCCCGACTTACCATGGAGCCATGACCGCCACCACGGACTCCGCACCCACCCGGCTCGCGCAGAGCTGGTGCGCCCTGTCAGTGCTCCACAACCGGATCGAGGCGCACGTCGAGCGCGCGCTCGAGGCCGGGCACGGGCTGAGCGTGCGCGAGTTCTCCCTGCTCGACGTCCTCAGCCGGCAGCACGCGGGCGAAGGCGGCCATCTGCGGATGGCGCAGGTGGCCGAGGCCGTGGTGCTCAGCCAGAGCGCCACCACGCGGCTGGTGACGCGACTGGAGGACCGCGGCCTGCTCACGCGCTACCTGTGCGCGACCGACCGCCGCGGCATCTACACCGATGTCGGCGAGGCCGGTCTCGCCCTGCTCGCGCAGGCCCGCCCGACCCACGACGAGGCGCTGCGCCAGGCGCTCGCCGACGCCGCCGCGGAGCCGGAACTCGCGCCCCTGGTCGAGGCGCTGGAGTCGCTCGACTGCGGCGCGTGACACCGGCCCGCCCGCTGCGGACCGGCGGGCGCCGACCTACGCTGAGAGGGGCGCGGACCGCGGTCGCCCGCGGCGCCGCGCCGCAACGGGGCATCCCGCGAGAGGAGAATCGCCGATGACCACGCACCACTCCGACTCCCACCACGCCTCCCAGGTCGACGTCCTGCTCACCGACTGCGCCAAGCAGGACGCGGGAGCCGTACTGGGCGCGCTGGAAGCCGCCTTCCCCACGCGACCCGGCGAGAGCCTCACCGAGGCAGTGGAGCCACGCCCCGGCGCCAAGCACCCGACCGTGTGGGCGGCCTCCGTCGACACGCGCAGCCACGGCCACGAGCTGGGGCCGGTCCACCTCGACGGCCCGCTCACCGCCGACCTGTCCGGCGGCCCGCGGCACGTCCGCGAGGTGAAGAAGGTCCTCGGCGACTGCTTCGAACTGGAGGAGCAGGGCAGCGTCTCCGGTGACCAGGAGGTCGAACTCCGCGTCCGCCTGACGGAGATGCCCCACCGCTGAGCCGCCCGTGCCGGAGAGCCCCCGGAGCCATCGCTCCGGGGGCTCTCTCACGCCACGAACAGGCCGGTGCCCTCGGTCTCCGCCCCGCCGCCGTCGCGTACGGCCTGCTCGGCGGCGGCCAGCCGCTCGACGGCGTCGCGGGCCACGCTGCCTCCCACCGTGAACGGCAGCCGGATGTAGGACTCGAAGGCCCCGTCGATACCGAAGCGCGGACCGGACGGGACGCGGACGCCCAGGCGCTCGCCCGCCATCGCAAGGCGAGAGCCGGAGACCTCCCCGGTGCGCACCCACATGGTCATCCCGCCGGAGGGCACGGCGAACTCCCAGTCGGGCAGCCGGTCCCGCAGGGCGGCGACCAGGTCGTCGCGGTGCGAGCGGGCACGTTCGCGCCGGGCGGCGACGGCGTCGTCCCAGACCTCGTTGCGCAGCAGCCAGGCGACCGCGAGCTGGTCCACGACGGGCGAGCCGAGGTCCAGGTAGGCGCGGGCACTGACCAGCCGGCGCACCACGTCGGGCGTGGCACGGACCCAGCCGATGCGCAGGCCCGCCCAGATCGCCTTGCTGGCCGAGCCGACGGTGACGACCGTGCCGCCGCGGTCGAAGGCGGCCAGCGGCCGCGGCGCGGGCCCCCCGCCGGCGTCCAGGGTCAGCTCGGCCATGGTCTCGTCGGCGATCAGCACGGTCCCCGCCGCGCGCGCCGCCTCGACCAGCGCGCGGCGCTGCTCGTCGGGGACGAGGGTGCCGGTCGGGTTGTGGAAGTCGGGCATGACGTACGCCATGCGCGGCGCCGCGTCGCGCAGGACGCGCTTCCAGTGGTCGAGGTCCCAGCCCGCGAGCCCTTCGCGCAGGGCGACCGGGACCAGCCGCGAGCCGCTCTCTCTCAGCAGTTCCAGGACGTTGGCGTAGCTGGGGGACTCGACGGCCACCCGCTCGCCGGGGGCGACCAGCCGCCGGACGGCGGCGGCGATCGCCCCCATGGCACCGGTGGTGACCATGATCTGCTCGGGGAGGGTGGGGATGCCGCGCGCGGTGTAGCGCTCGGCGATGGCCTCCCGCAGTACGGGCAGCCCGGCGGGGAAGTCGCCGTGGGTGGCGGAGTAGGAGGGCAGGTCCGCCAGCGCACCGCCGACCGCGCGGGACAGCCACGGCTCGGGGGCGGGCAGGGCGGCGCAGCCGAGGTCGATGACGGTGCCGGCGGCGTCCGGCGGCAGCGGCTCCAGGCCGCGCGTGGGCAGGGCGTGCCCTTCGGGGACCGCGGTCCAGGTGCCGGCGCCGCGCCGGGAGCGCGCGAAGCCCTCGGCGCGCAGCGCCTCGTACGCCGCGGCGACCGTCGTCCGGCTGATCGTGAGGGCGAGGGCCAGTTCGCGTTCGGCGGGGAGCCGGGCGGCGACGGGGACGCGGCCCTCCAGCACCAGGACCCGGATGCCGTCGGCGAGGCCCCGGTAGGCCGGGACGCGGCGTCCCGTGGAGCGCTGCGGGCGGGGTTCGAGCAGCCGGGCGAGATGCGTGACACCCACGGTTGCGGTCCACTGCGACATGGTTACCGGTCCACCTTCCGCACATTGGCCATGGAATACGACCACGACCATGCCACACACTCTCACCTACGTCGCCATCACGGCCAGAGGGGGGTCCTGTGGAGGGCCAATCACACAACGGTGCACGCACAGCCCGCAGGCTGGTGCACCTCTACGCGGGACTGACCCTGTACGGCGCGAGCGCCGCCCTCCAAGTGCGCGCCGCGCTCGGTCTGGACCCCTGGGACGTGCTGCACCAGGGCATCGCGAAGCACACCGGCATCAGCATCGGCCTGGTGTCGGTGGCCGTCGGCGCGCTCGTCCTGCTGCTGTGGTGGCCGCTGCGCCAGCGGCCGGGCCTGGGCACGGTCTCCAACGTCTTCGTCGTCGGCCTGTCGATGGACGCGACACTGAGCCTGCTCCCCCAGCAGCACTCCCTCGGCATCCGCATCCCGCTCCTGGTGGCGGGCATCGTGCTGGGCGGCGTGGCGACGGGCCTGTACATCACCGCCGGCTACGGGCCGGGGCCCCGCGACGGCCTGATGACCGGGCTGCACCGGCGCACCGGCCGCTCGATCCGGCTGGTGCGCACCGGGATCGAGGTGACGGTGCTGGCGGTGGGCTTCGTCCTGGGCGGCAGCGTCGGTGTCGGCACAGTGCTGTACGCCCTGTCCATCGGCCCGCTGGCCCAGTTCTTCCTGCGCGTCCTCGCGTTCCCGCCGCCCCCGGCGGAACCGCGGCCGGCGGTCGTGGCCCGGGGAGGGCAGCCGGTGGCGGAACCCACCGGGGGACACGCGATACTGCACGAGTGACTGCAACGAGCCACCCGTACCTCGACAGCCCGGCACCGATCGCCTTCGCCCACCGGGGCGGTGACGCCGACGGCCTGGAGAACACCATGGCCGCCTTCCGGACCGCCGTCGACGGCGGCTACCGCTACCTGGAGACGGACGTCCACCTGACGTCCGACGGGGTGCTGGTGGCCTTCCACGACAGCTCCCTGGACCGGGTCACCGACCGGCGCGGGCGGATCGCCGAGCTGACCTGGGCCGAGGTCCACGAGGCCCGCGTGGCGGGCAAGGAGCCGGTCCCGCTCTTCGAGGACCTGCTGGAGGCCTTCCCCGACGCCCGCTGGAACGTCGACGCCAAGGTCGACGAGGCCGTGGCGCCCCTGATCGAGACGATCCGGCGCGCGGACGCCTGGGACCGGGTGTGCGTGGGCTCCTTCTCCGAGGCACGGCTCGTGCGGGCGCGCGCGCTGGGCGGTTCACGCATGGCCAGTTCCCTGGGCACCCGCGGCGTGGCGGAACTCCGGCTGCTGTCGGTCGGCGGCCGGGTCGCCGAGCGCTTCCTGCTCGACAAGGTGGTGCGGCGCGGCGCGGTCTGCGTGCAGGTGCCGGAGCGCTCCAACGGCATCCGCGTGGTCGACGCCGCGTTCCTGCGGACCGCGCACCGCCTCGGCCTCCAGGTGCACGTGTGGACGGTGAACGACGAGAGCCGCGTGCACGCACTGCTGGACCTCGGCGTGGACGCGATCATGACCGACCGGCTGGACATGCTGCGCTCGGTCTACGTCGAACGCGGCGTCTGGACCGGCTGACGGATCGTCATTTCGGTTCCGGCTTCTCCTCCTTGCCCGGGGTCGGGGTCGGGGTCGGGGCGGCAGAGCCGGACCTGTCGCCCTTGTCGGCACCGTCCGCAGGCTTGGCCTTCGCCGCCTTTTCGGCCTTCGCTGCCTTCTCCGCTTTTTCGTCGGCTGCCGACTTCGTCTTCGACATCCGAGCGAAGACGACGACGTTGCCGGAGTAGCCGCTGGCGCTGCTGTACGTACCGCCGCAGGTGATGACGCGCAGTTCGGGGTCCTTCGTGTCGCCGTAGACCCGGTGGGCCGGGAAACCGGTCCTGTTGAAGACCTCGATGCCGAAGATGGTGAACACCGCGGTGGTGCCGTCGTCACGGGCGACCTCGATGGTCGAACCCTTCTTCAGCGCGCCGAGGCTGTAGAAGACCGCGGGCCCGCTCATGTTGTCGACATGCCCCACGATGACGGAGGCGCCGCGCGCGCCGGGACTCACCGAGTCCTTGTACCAGGCGGCCTCGTTCTTCTCCTCGGGCGGCGGCGTCTCGATCACGCCGTCCTTGTCCAGGCCCACGTTCATGAGTGGGGCGTCCACGCCGATCGACGGAATGCGCACACGCGTCGGCTGGGCCGGTGGCAGCGGCGGCGGCACCTTGATGCCGGAGGCCCCGCCGTTCCCGCCGCCGGCGAGGGCGGCGGCAGCCGAGGGCTGGGGCGGGCCGCCCGATCCGACGAAGCCGTCGAAGGTGAGCACGAGCCCGGACACCACGACGGCGCCCACCGCTACCCCGACGACCCGCCGCCCGCGCCGCGTCAGACGCAACGGCGGCGGCTGCTGACGACGGCGTGCGGCGGGCCTGACCCCGGTCGTACGAGCGGCGGGACGCTGCGGAATCCCCTGCCCGGCACGGGCCTTCGGCGCGGCGGCACGGGGAGCCGGGGCCGCGGGACGGGCCTTCGGCGCGGGCCGGGCGTGCGCCTCAGGACGGGCCTTCTCTTCGGGCCGCTTCTTCGATGCCGGCCGGACCTCCTGCTCGGGACGGGCCTTCGCCTCAGGACGGGCCTTCTCTTCCGGCCGCTTCTTCGATGCCGGCCGGACCTCCTGCTCGGGACGGGCCTTCGCCTCAGGACGGGCCTTCTCTTCCGGCCGCTTCTTCGATTCCGGCCGGACCTGCGGCTCAGGACGGCGCGTCGCCTCAGGACGTGGCTTCGGGGCCGGCTCGGCTGCCTTGGCGTCCTCGCGGGCCCGGGTGGTGGGCGTCTTCCGGGTGCGTGGCTGCGGCGCGGGCTCGGGCGGGCGGCCGGCCTTGGGCTTCTGTCGCGAGCGGGGCGCGGGCTCCGGCTTGCGGCGCTGCCGCGCGGCACGGGACGGCGTCTTCGGGGCCGGGCGGGGGCGCGCGGGCCCGCGCGGCACCTCGTCCTCCCACGTGCCCGGGAGCGGCTGGCCGAACCAGGGGTCGGGCTGCCCGTACCAGGCATCGGGATGTCCGTACCACGGCACGGGAGCGGTGTGCTCCCCGGGATAGTGATCCATCACAGTCCTTCAGCTCCGGCGCCAGGTGCGTGACGGCACATGACGGCCCGTCATACAGGACCGTAGGACGGGTGTGTGCCGCCCGCATTCGGAGGAGTGCGAACGGGGCAATCCGCACCTCACCCGATCGGGTAGAGCGGATGAGGCAGCGGGTCCAATACGGCGGCGCCGGGATGCGGAGCGGTCCCCGGGTACCGACCGTGGCCTGATGAACACTCAGCACCCACGCGCACAGGGTCTCGACGGTCTGCGTGCGCTGGCCGTGACCGCGGTCGTCGTGTACCACGTGCACGCTCCGTGGCTGCCGGGCGGCTTCCTGGGCGTGGACCTCTTCTTCGTCCTCTCCGGCTACCTGATCACCAGTCTGCTCGCCGCCGACCACTGGCGGGGCGGGCGCCTGCGGCTCGTCGCCTTCTGGCGTCGCCGCGCCCTGCGGCTGCTGCCCGTGCTGTGGCTGGTCCTCGCGGTGACCGCGTGCGCGGCGACGCTGGTCGGCGGGGACGGCCGGCGCGACCTGCGGGGCGCCGTGGCGGCCGCGCTCACCTACCGCAGCAACTGGTGGCAGCTCGGGCGGCACGACATGTACTTCGCGCAGTTCGGCGCCGAACCGCCGCTGCGGCACCTGTGGTCGCTGGCCGTGGAGGAGCAGTTCTACGTGGCGTGGCCGCTGCTGCTCTGGGCGGTGATGGCCGTCGTCCGCCGCCAGTGGGCGCAGGCGGCGATCGCGGCGGTGCCGGCCGCCGCGTCGTTCACGGCGATGGCGGTGCTCTACGTACCGGGCACCGACCCCTCGCGGGTGTACTACGGCACGGACACGCACGGCGGCGGCCTGCTGCTGGGCGCGGCGGTCGCGCTCGTGCTGCCGCTGTCACGGGCCGGGACGCTGCGCAGGGCCGGGCACGTGCGGGCCATCGACGGGCTGGGCGCGGCGGGGCTGGCCGTACTGGCCGCGACGGCGCTGCTCGTGTCCGGGACCTCGGCCTTCGTGTACCGCGGCGGTCTGGTGCCGGTGTGTCTCGCGGCGGCCGCGCTCACGGTGGCGGCGGGCGGTCCCGGGAGGATCGCCCGGCTGCTGGCGTGGCGGCCGCTGGCCTGGACCGGGCGCCGCTCGTACGGGATCTACCTGTGGCACTGGCCGGTTCTCGCCTGCCTGGTCAACGCCGCCCCGGAGGCGCTGAGTTCGCCCTTCGTCCGCTGCGCGGCGCTCGCCCTGCCGGTGGTCCTCGCGGCGGTGTCGTACCGCGTGCTGGAGGAGCCCCTGCTCCGGCTCGGCCTGCGCGGGTACGCCGAGTTGTGCAGCACGTTCCTGCGCCGGGCGTGGGGCGCCCGTCCCCGGACGGTGCTGGGAGCGGTGGCCGCGGTCGTCGCGGTGGCCTGCGTGGCGTACGTCGGTGTGCTGCGGGCGCCGTCGGGCGGCGGCCTGCAGGCGCAGATCGCGTCGGGCGAACGCGTGGTCGCGGCGGCGCCGACCGCCAGGATCGCCGAGCCGCTCCGCGCGGAACGGCCGCAGCGGCCCGAGGAGGACGGACCGGACACCGCGACCGGCGGCGCGCCGGACGTGACGGGCGCCGACATCACGGCGGTGGGCGACTCGGTGATGCTGGCCTCGGCGGACGCGCTGCGGGAAGTGCTCCCCGGGATCGCCGTCGACGCCGTGGTGGGCCGTCAGATGGATGCCGCCCCCGAGGTCTTGGAACGCATGCGGGACGCCGGGCGGCTGCGCCGTGTGGTGGTCGTCGGGCTCGGGACGAACGGGGACGTCACCCGGGAGGCCCTCGACCAAATCGTGCGGATCGCGGGCCCCGGACGGCTGCTCGCGTTCGTGGACGTCCAGGCACCCCGGTCCTGGGAAACCCGGGTGAACGAGGCGCTGAGGGAGGCGGTGCGGCGGCACCCGGGGTGCGTGCTGGTCCCGTGGCGGGGGGTGATCGCCCGGCACCCGGGGCTGCTGTGGGGGGACCGCATCCACCCGCGCCCCGAGGGCGCACGGCTGTACGCACGGGCCCTCTCCCATGCCGTGGGGGCGGGATTCTGACGTGCCGTCCGCACCGGCCCGGAGCGCGCCTGCCTGACGGCTCGTCGGCTGACGTATCGTCGGCCCATTCCGAAGTCAAGATCCTCTGACAGAGGGTCACCCGTTTGACCAGCTCTTCACATTTTTCTGACGCGGCTCCAAATGTGTCGCTGACCTGCGGTGACCGCGATCGACCGACAGACCTGATGCCCCGTCCGGAGCAACGCGGCAGCCCGTTCCGAGGTGCGGCCGTATCCCGGTCCTCGTGCCATGGGAGCAAGGACGCGGTCGCAGTTCGTGCCACGGGAAGCCAGTCCCACCTGCCCCGTCCGCAAGGAGGTTCACCTCATGCGTGCTCCACGCATCATGGCCGGGGCGGCGATGACCGTAGCCGCTGTCGTCCTGCCAACAAGCGCTGTCGCAGCCCCTGGCGTCGGGCTCTCGAGCTACCGGGTCTCCCCCGGTGACCTCGTCACGGTCACCGTCGCCAACTGCGTGAGCGACACGGTCATCACGACCAGCATCCCGGAGCGCCCCACCGTGGCGGTCAGCTCGACCGGCGGCGGTGCCAGCTTCACGGTCCCGGCGGCCACGCCCCCGGGCACGTACAACGTGACCGTCGACTGCACCGAGCCGACCGGTCAGGACACCGGCCCGAGCGTCGTGCAGCTGACCGTCCGCGCCATCGACGGCAACGGCAGCGTCCCGGGCGCCGGTGCCGGCGTCGGCACCGGCTCCGGTGACGGCCGGGGCGACAGCCGCGGCGACGACCGGGGTGAGGGTCGCGGCGACGACAACGGCGACCGCGACCGCGACCGTGACCGCGGCGACGACCACGGCGACCGCGGCGACGACCGGGGTGACGACCGGGGCCGGGACCACGGCGACCGGGGCTACGGAGACCGGGGTTACGGCCGCGGCGGGCACGGCGGTTACGGACACGGCCGCGGCGGCTACGGCGACAACTGCGACTCGTGGTGGGGCGGTGGCCGTGACGGCTACGGCCGCGGTGGCGAGGACGGCCGTGGCGGCGACGGCGGTTACGGCGGCGGCGGTCGCGGTGACGGCGGCGGCCGTGGCGACGACGGCGGCCGTGGCGACGACGGTGGCCGCGGTGACGGCGGCGGCCGCGGCGACAACGGCAACGGCGGCCCCGGCAGCCAGGGCCTGAGCGACGACTTCGCCGCTCAGGGCGCGGGCACCGACCTGGCCGACGGCCGCAACATGGACGACAACGGCGGCTTCGGCCGTGGCGGCGACGACCGCGGTGACTTCGGTGGCCGCGGCGGCGAAGGTGGCCGCGGCGGCGAAGGTGGCCGCGGCGGCGAGGGCGGCCGCGGCGGCGACGGCGGTTACGGCGGCGGCCGCGGCGGCTGCTGGGGTGGTGGCGGCCGCGGTGGCGGTGGCGGCGGGATCGGCGGCGGCATCGGTGGTGGCGGGATCGGCGGCGGCGGGATCGGCGGCGGCCCGATCGGCGCCCCGAACACCGGTCTCGGCGGTTCGATCGGCATGAACACCCCCGAGACCATCGTGGGTGGCGCGCTGCTGGCCACGGGTGTCGGTGCCACCTTCTGGGTGCTGCGCCGCCGCCGTACGAACGGCGGCAAGGCCTGATCGTCGCGGACCGCCGCGATCCAGGCATACCGCCCTGCCCCCGGGGCCGCCCCAGCGGCGCCCGGGGGCAGTCGTGTGTCCTGGCTCTCACCCGGCGCCCGGCGGATGGCATCATGCCGATCACATCGGCACGGCGCACGGACACGGAACGGCGGGCACAAGTGGTGAGCACGGACGAGGCGCGGGACACGACGGCGGGCGGCGGCGCCGTGGCGGCCGCGGGCGAAAGACGCCGCGAGCAACGCGGCTGGTACTTCTACGACTGGGCCAACTCGGTCTTCTCCACCAGCGTCATCACGGTCTTCCTCGGCCCCTATCTCACGGACATCGCCGAGGCGGCGGCCGATCCCGACGGCTTCGTCCGCCCGCTCGGGATACCCGTGCGCGCGGGCGCCTATTTCGCGTACGTCGTCTCCGCCTCCGTACTGCTGTCGGTGCTGGTGATGCCGCTCGCCGGGGCGATCGCGGACCGTACCGGCCGCAAGAAGCCGCTGATGGGGCTGTTCGCCTACATCGGGGCCGCCGCGACCACCGCCATGTTCTTCGTGGGCGGTGACCGCTACCTCCTGGGCGGCGGGCTGCTGATCGTCGCCAACGTCGCCTTCGCGGCGTCGGTCGTCCTCTACAACGCGTTCCTGCCGCAGATCGCCGAGCCCCACGAACGCGACGCCGTGTCCTCGCGCGGCTGGGCGTTCGGCTACGCCGCGGGCGCGCTGATGCTCGTCGCCAACCTCGCCCTCTTCCTGGGCCACGACGCGGTCGGCGTCTCGAAGGGCACGGCCGTGCGGATCTGCCTCGCCTCGGCGGGGCTGTGGTGGGCGGGCTTCACGATCGTGCCGATGCTGCGGCTGCGCGACCGGCTCGCCCCGGCGGCCGAGGCGGCCGGGGTCCGGCCCGGATCAGGGTCCGGGGCGCTGCGCCAGGGCTGGCGGCAGCTCGCCGACACCGTCCGGGACATGCGCCGCTATCCGCTCACGCTCGGATTCCTGCTGGCGTACCTCATCTACAACGACGGCATCCAGACCGTGATCTCCCAGGCCTCCGTCTACGGTTCGGAGGAACTGGACCTGGACCAGACGACGCTGATCGGCGCGATCCTGCTGGTGCAGGTGCTGGCGGTGTTCGGTGCCCTGCTGCTCGGCCGGCTCGCCGCGCGGTACGGGACGCACCGCACCGTGCTCGGCTCGCTGGTGGCCTGGACGATCACCCTTGCGGCCGGATTCTTCCTGCCCGCCGGCCGGCCGGTGGGCTTCTTCCTCCTGGCCGCGGCCATCGGCATGGTCCTGGGCGGCAGCCAGGCGCTGTCGCGGTCGCTCTTCTCGCACCTCGTGCCGCGTGGCAAGGAGGCCGAGTACTACTCGGTGTACGAGGTGAGCGACCGGGGGACGAGCTGGCTCGGGCCCCTGCTGTTCGGGCTGACCTACCAGCTCAGCGGCAGCTACCGGGACGCGATCATCTCGCTGGTGGTCTTCTTCGCGATCGGCTTCGTGCTGCTGCTCCGGGTGCCGATGCGGCGGGCGGTGGCGGCCGCGGGCAATCCGGTCCCCGAGACGATTTAGCCCCTCTGAGTGCGACGCGGTAGTGTACGCGGTTGGTTCGACGGATGGGCCGTTACTGCGCGCTAAAGATATCAGAACGCAGGGTGACATCTTTCGTGAGATGTGACAAAACGGGCGCCGATGGGTACAAAAAGGGGCGGCACGACGGGCGACGCACCTCCCGATACGGGAATCTTCACCGCCGACCGGACGTTGACCGGATGACGACGACAGCGACACCTGTCCTGTGGGCGACATAGCCCGGGAGGCACGATTCATGAGTGAGCGAGCTCTCCGCGGCACGCGACTCGGGGCGACGAGCTACGAGACCGACCGCGGCATCGATCTGGCGCCTCGCCAGACCGTTGAGTACGCATGCCGGAACGGCCATCGATTCGAGATGCCGTTCTCGGTGGAGGCCGAGATTCCGCCGGAGTGGGAGTGCCGGGCCTGTGGCCAGGTGGCTCTTCTGGTCGACGGAGAGAGCCCGGAGGAGAAGACGAGCAAGCCCGCGCGTACGCACTGGGACATGCTCATGGAGCGGCGTACGGTCGAGGAGCTGGAGGAAGTCCTGGCCGAACGGCTGGCCGTTCTGCGCTCCGGCGCGATGAACATCGCGGTTCATCCGCGCGACAACCGCAAGACCGCCTGACAGAAGGTAGCGGGCCCGTGAGGGGCGGGCCCCATCCGACGTGCGCCCCGGGCGACGTGGCCTCAGTGCCGCGACCCGGGGTTTTCGTTGTCCTCACCCGCGCCCCGGTCGACCACCTCGCCCGGAATGACCTTGCCGTCGGGGCGGTGGATCCGCATCTGCGTTTCCGCGTCGCGGGCCTGCCGGAAGAGGTCGCCGAGCGAACCCTGTTCCTGGGGCCGGGCGGCGACCCTGCGCTCCAGCGCGCGCCCGCCGACGCGGGTCAGCAGCGAGCGGGTGGGCGGGAAGAGGAAGAGCAGCCCCGCGACGTCGGAGATCAGGCCGGGCACCATCAGCAGCAGGCCGCCGGTCAGCAGCGCGCCGGCGCCGCCCTTCGCCCTGCCCTTGCCCGCGGTGCCGCCGCCGGCGGCTCCAGTGGCCCCGGAGTCCTCGGCCCCCGCCGCGCTCCCGTCCTGACCGGGCGGTGTCGCCGCGCGCACCGCCTCGCTCAGCGACCGCCACGCGCTGCGGCCCGCGTTGCGCACCGCCAGCCCGCCGAGGACCAGTCCTGCGACGAGCAGCAGCAGGACCGTGAAGCCGCCGGCCGCCCTGCCGACCAGGATCAGCAGCCAGATCTCCAGCAGGGCGTACGCGGCCACGGCCGGCGCGATCCAGCGCCGCCCGCGGGAGCGCCCCTGCTGTCGCTGCTGCTGCGGTCCACCGGACCCGTCCGGCGGCGGGGTGCTGATCGTCATACGCCCCATTGTGCCTGGTCGCCGCCGGACGCCCCGAGGGCCCCGGTCAGCTCTTGCGGCGGGCCTCGCCGAAGCGGCGCACGCGGGACCCGACACCCCAGGCGGTGACCCGCCACAGGGCCTCCACCACGATGTCCCGGCTCATCTTGCTGTCGCCGCGCTCGCGCTCGACGAAGGTGATCGGCACCTCGACGACGTGGAAGCCGGACTTCACCGCGCGCCAGGCCAGGTCGACCTGGAAGCAGTACCCCTGCGAGGCGACCTCGTCCATGCCGAGTCCGAGCAGCGTCTCCTTGCGGAAGGCCCGGTAGCCGCCGGTCACGTCGCGCAGCGGCACGTCGAGGAGGAAGCGCGAGTAGGTGCTGCCGCCGCGGGACAGGTACTCGCGGGACTTGGGCCAGTTCACCACGCGGCCGCCGGGGATCCACCGCGAGCCGAGCACCACGTCGGCGCCCTTGAGGGCGGTCAGCAGCCGCGGCAGTTCCTCGGGCTGGTGGGAGCCGTCGGCGTCCATCTCGACCAGCACGCCGTAGCCCTGGTCGATACCCCAGCGGAAGCCGGCGAGGTAGGCCGCGCCCAGGCCCTCCTTGCCCTTGCGGTGCAGCACGTGCACGTGGTCGTCGACGACGGCCAGCTCGTCCGCGAGCTTGCCCGTGCCGTCGGGGCTGTTGTCATCGGCGACAAGGACGTGCGCCTCCGGCACGGCAGCCCGGACCCGGCTCACGATCGGCTTGATGTTCTCGGCCTCGTTGTACGTCGGAATGATCACGAGAACCGTGCCGAGCGGCCCGTAGGCGCTCCCCGGGGCCGTACCGCGGGTGACCCCACCGCCAACGCTCACTGCTGCTCCTCCGTTTGCTTGCTGCCTCGCCTGCCCAGCACGAACGCCGCGACGCACGACAGGAGCCCCACCATAGCGAGCGCCCATTCGGGACCGTCGCCGACGCGGTCGGCGACGGTCAGTTCGTCCCGCAGCGGAAGCCGGGCGCTCAGTACGTCCTGGGTGAACTCCCGGGTCTGCTGCTCGATCCGGCCGTCGGGGGCGACCACGGCCGTTATGCCGCTCGTGGCGGCCGTGACGACGGCGCGGCCGTGCTCCACCGCCCGGAGCTGCGACATGGCCAGCTGCTGCTCGGGCTGGCCGGTGCGCCCGTAGGTCGCGTTGTTGGTCTGGATGATCAGCGCGCGGGCGCCGGCGGCGACGGTGTCGTGCACGATGCCGTCGTAGGCCACCTCGAAGCAGATCACGTCGCCGAGCCGCGCCGGGCCGATCTGGAGCACCCCGGAGTGCTTGCCGGGGTAGAAGTCGCGCGGGATCTGGTCCAGGCGCTTGATGACCTTCGTCAGCTCCTGCCGGAACGGCACGTACTCGCCGAACGGCACGGGGTGCTGCTTGGTGTACGAGGCGCCGGGGCCGGTCACCGGGTCCCAGACGATGCCCTCGTTCTGCACATGGGTTTCGTCCGGGCCGTCGACCAGCGCGCCGACGAGGACGGGGACTCCGACGGCCTGGACGGCCTTGGTGATCAGCGCGTAGGCCTGCGGCTCGGCGAACGGGTCCATGTCGGAGGAGTTCTCCGGCCAGATCACCAGGTCCGGCTTGGGGGTGCGACCCGCCTTGACGTCCGCGGCGAGCTTGAGCGTCGCCTCGACGTGGTTGTTGAGGATCTTCAGCGGACGGCCGAGGAAGTGCAGACCCGGCTGCTGGACGTTGCCCTGCACGATGGCGACCCGGACGCTGTCGTCGGCCTTCGTCGGGACCGGTACGGCCCAGCCCGCCGCGAACACGGCTACCGCCGCCACGGCCGCCCCCGCCGCGGGCACGAAACGACGCCGCCCGAACACGACCGGGCCCGTGCGCAGCAGCCACACGGCGACGGCCGCCGAGGCCAGCAGGGAGCCGCACAGCGCCACGGCGAAGGTCACCAGCGGGGCCCCGCCGAGCGCCGCCAGGGGCGTGAACGGCGAGGAGGTGTTGGCGAACGCCAGCCGCCCCCACGGGAAGCCGCCGAACGGCAGCCGGTCCCGGGCCAGTTCCTCCGTCACCCACAGGCAGGCACCCCACAGGGGCCAGGCCCGCAGCCGTGACGTCACGGCCAGGCCGGCGCCGAGCAGCGCGACGAAGGCGGCCTCGATCAGCGACAGGCCGACGACGGCGTCGTAGCCGATCACCCGCAGCCACAGCAGCAGCCACAGGAAGAACGGCAGGCCGAAGGCGAAGCCGAGCCAGGCGCCCTGGCCGCCGGTGCGGCCCCGGGTCAGCAGTGCCAGGCCCGCCACCGCCGCGATCGACAGCGGCCACAGTCCGTACGGCGGGAAGGCCGCCGCGAGCGCCAGGCCGCACACGGCCGCGATCGCCGTGCGCCGCGCGTGCCGCCGCACGGACCGCCGGACGCGGGCCGCCCTCCCGGGGGCGCCCACGGCCGCCGGCGGGCGGGCCTCATCGGTCGTCGCCGTCGGCTCGGCGGTCGCCGTCGGGGCGTCGGAACGCGGTCGCACGTTCGCGGCCTTCCTTGCAGGTGGGCACTGTGTGAAGTGACCGTACCCCGGATGGCGGCCCCCGCGGACCTCGGGCGGGCAAAGCGGACGGCCGGACCGCGCCCGTGACGGGGCGCCAGGGTCCGGCGCGGCGGTCCCCCAGCGCTGGGGGAAGGCGAGGGGAGGTGGGCTCGGGGCCCGGAGCGCCCTTCGGGCCGACCTGGGACCCGCTGGCTGCGGATCGGCGACAAGGCCGTTGTCTACTGGGCGTCCGGGCCCCTCCCGGTCACACCTGCCGGCCGGGCGAGCCCGTTCCGTACCGCGGGCGCTGGACCTGGCTTCCAGTGGCGCGTGCCAATGCGGCGCGACGCCCCGGGGCCCAGCGGCGGTCGCCGGACGCGTGGAGGCCTCCGGTCGGACGTCCGGTGGTGGACCCGGCCGAACCTACTCGCCCCCGACCGTCGCCTGTCAACAGCCGTGTGACCTGCGCTGATTGGCCAAATCAGCAGGTCAAGCGCGGGCCGCGGACCGTGCCACGCCATGCCGAGGGAGAACCGTTCGGCCGCATCGCGCGGGCTCGCGTCACTCGTTCGGCCGTGCGAACACCGTGCGGCCTCCGACGACCGTCCGCAGGGCGGTGGGCAGCGGCAGGTCCGGGCTGAGGTCGGGCAGGCCGGGGGTGCCGGAGCGCGGGTCGGTGGACCAGTTGGCGACGCGGTCGTCGGGGGCCTGGACGACCAGGTCGCCGGCCTGCCAGACGACGTAGTCCGCGGGCGCGCCCGGGACGAGGACACCCGCGTCGTCGCGGCCCGCGGCGCGCCATCCGCCGCGCGTGTGGGCGTTGAAGGCGCCGCGTGCGGAGATGCGGTGGTCCAGGGTCCGGTGGAAGGCCGCGGCACGCACCGTTCCCCAGGGGTCGAGCGGTGTGACGGGGCTGTCGGAGCCGAGCGCCAGCGGCACGCCGGCGCGGGTCATCGCCGCGAAGGGGTTCAGCGTGCGGGCCCGGTCCACGCCCAGACGCCGGGCGTACATGCCGTCCTCGCCGCCCCACGCCGCGTCGAAGGCGGGCTGCACGGAGGCGACGAGCCCCAGTTCGGCGAAGGCCGCGACGGTGTCCCCGGTCATCATCTCGGCGTGCTCGACCCGGTGGCGCAGGGCGCGCACCCGGTCGAGGCCGACGCGCCGGGCGGCCTCGCGCACGCCCTCGGCGACGGCGGCGACGGCGGCGTCGCCGATGGCGTGGAAGCCGGCCTGCACGCCCGCCGCGGTGCACAGCGCCACGTGCTCGGCGACGGCGGCGGCGTCGAGGTACCCGGTCCCGCTGGTCCCGGGAGCGTCGGCGTACGGGGCGTGGAGGCAGGCCGTCCTGGAGCCGATCGAGCCGTCCACGAAGAGGTCGCCGCCCGCCCCGATCGCCCCCAGGTCGCGCAGGCGCTCCAGGTCCTTCGGGCCGGTGACGGCCTCGGCCCAGTAGCCGAGGACGGACGGGCCCGGCTCCTCGGCCGCCAGGCGCAGCAGCGCGGTCAGGTCGTCCTCGGAGGAGATCTCGGGCCCCGCGCACTCGTGGAGGGCCCCGATGCCCAGCGAGGCGGCGTGCGCGAGCGCGGCGCGCTGCGCGGCGGCGCGCTGTTCGGGGGTGACGGCGGCGTACGCGGCGCGGCGCACCGCGTGGTGCGCGTCGCGGGTGAGCGGCCCGGCCGCGTCGTGGCCGGCCAGCGCCTCGACGCCGGGGACCAGCGCCAGGAGGGCGGTGGTCACGACCGCGGAGTGCACGTCGGCGCGGGTCAGGTACAGGGGGCGGCCGCCGGTCGCGGCGTCGAGTTCGGCACGGGCCGGCGGGCGCTGCTCGGGCCAGCGGGACTCGTCCCAGCCGTGGCCGAGCAGCACGCGGTGGCCCGGGTGGGCGCGCGCGTGGGCGGCCACCCGGTCCAGCGCCTCGGTGAGCGTGCCGGCCCCGGCGAGGTCCAGGCCGGTGAGGGCGAGACCGGTCGCGGTGGTGTGCACATGCGCGTCGGTGAAGGCGGGGGTGACCAGCGCGCCGGCCAGGTCGACGACCTCGTCGACGCCCTCCGTGAAGGAGTCCGCGGCGCCCTCGGAGCCGAGCCAGGCGACCGTGCCGCCGTCGACGACCATGGCGGTGGCGAAGGGGTCGGCGGGGCTGTAGACGTTGCCGCCGCGCAGCAGCACGGTACGGGGGGTGGTCGGCTCGTTCGTGGTGTGCGGCACTGGTTTCGCCTCGCGGGGTGGTGCGGTGTGGGAGTGCTTCGGTGGGGCCGGGCTCAGACGCGTGGCGGCCGGGCCTCGTAGGGGGTGGAGAGCACGACCGTGGTCCGGGTGGAGACCCCGGCCAGGGTGCGGATCCGCGCCAGCAGGTGCTCCAGCTCGATCGGGGTGGCCACCCGGACCTTGAGGATGTAGTTCTCCTCGCCGGCCACGCTGTGGCAGGCCTCGATCTCCGGGACCTCGGCGAGCCGGTCGGCGATGTCGTCCGGGGCGCTGGGATCGAAGGGCTTGACCGAGATGAAGGCGGTGAGCGACAGGCCCACCGCGTCGGGGTCGACGATCGCGGCGTACCCGCGGATCACCCCGCGCTGCTCCAGGCGGCGGACCCTCTGGTGCACGGCCGAGGTCGACAGACCGGTGGCCTTGCCCAGGTCGGTGTAGCTCATGCGCCCGTCGGCCACGAGAAGTTCCACGATTTGCCGGTCCAGCTCCTCCACGACGCAAGAACCTACAGGGTCCGTGGTCGTCCGCGACATCCGGCCCGGTTCCCGGCGGTACGTCCCCGGCCGGCACACATGGCGGACAATTCCCTTGAACGCCGTGTTTCCGGCATCCGTCGCGGGGCAGTCGAACCGGTGCCGAACAGCCACGGAGGTGATGCCGGTGCCGGAAGGCCAGGAGCGACCGCCGAGCGGCGGCGACGGAACCCGCCGGCCGGACCCGGGAGCGCCGGACGACTCCCCCGCCGCCGGCGAACTCGACGAACTGCTGCGCTACGAGCGCGAGCACGCCGACCGGCCCGCCGTGCTCCGGATGCTGCGGGCCCACCGCCGGCGGCTCCGCGGCGAGGAGGACACAGGGGCCCATGGCTGACGACCCGTCACGCCGTGACGCGCACGCACAGCAGGCAGCTGTCGTCCCCCGGATCGGCCGGGACGAGCGCCTCGGTCACCCGTAGCGCCACCGTGGCCGAATCGCCGCCGGCCACGGACTCGGCCGCACGGCTCAGGCGCTCCAGCCCCGCGTCCAGGTCCTGGCCGCGCCGCCCGACCAGCCCGTCGGTGAACAGGAAGAGCCGGTCGCCTGAGCGCAGTTCCGCCGTCGCCTGCCCGTAGGCGCTCTCGTGGCTCGCGCCGAGGATGCGCCCGTCGGGCTGGGCGAGGAAGACCGCGTGGCCGTCGCGCAGGTGGAGGATCGGCAGATGTCCGGCCCGGGCCCAGGTGAGGATGCCGGTGCCGGGCCGGTACTGGGCCAGCAGCATCGTCGCGGTGGCGGTGCCCTTGCTCATCAGCGCGTGGTTCAGACGCTCCAGGACGCGCTGCGGGGGCGTGCCGCTCAGCGCCATGGCCTCGGCGCCGTGGCGCAGTCCGGCCATGGTGGCGACGGCCTCGATGCCGTGGCCCGCCACGTCGCCGACACCGAGCAGGGTCGAGCCGTCGGGGAGTTCGACGGCGGAGAACCAGTCGCCGCCGATCTGGATCGAGGCCGCGGCGGGCAGGTAGGACACGTCGCAGTTGAGTCCGGGCAGGTCGAAGGAGCGGGCGGGCAGCGGCAGCAGCGCGTCCTGGAGGCGGCGGGCCAGCGCCTGCTCGGCGCTCGGACCGCGCTGCCGGGCGCCGAACGCGCGCCGCGCCTCGTCGAGGGCGATCTGCTCGTTCCGCTGCGCGGTCAGGTCCTGGTAGAAGCCGTGGACCGCGACCGGCCTGCCCTCGGCGCCGATCACGGCCTCGGCGACGAAGCGCAGGTGACGGGTGCCGTGCGCGGTGCGGATGCGGAAGGGCACGTCGACCGGCTGTCCGGAGGCGAGCAGCGCCTGCGCGGCGGCGCCGGCGGCCGGCAGGTCCTCGGGGAACAGCTGCCGGGCCAGCTCGTCCATGGGGATGGGGCCGAGCGCGGGATCGCGGTCGAAGATGGCGTAGACCTGCGGGGACCACTGGAGGGCGTCGGTCGCCAGGTCCCAGTCGGCCCAGCCGAGGTTGCCCAGGTACTGAAGCCGCCGCAGCCGTTCGGCCTCTTGGCCGGCCGCGGCCTGCGGCGGCCAGGAGACGACGAGCGCGTCACCGAGGCGCACCGCGCGCACCGCGTGGCGGACGGCGGGGTCGGGGCCGCCGCAGGCGATGCCGGGGTCGTCGGACGCGTCGCTCTCGTAGGGCTCGCCGGTCGTGAGCGCGTGCAGGCAGCCGTGCCAGAGCGGGGTCCCGGCGACCGCGGGGTCGCACTCCAGCACCCGCAGCCCCACCAGCTCGCGCCCGGTGCGGCCCGCCGCGTCCACCGACGCCGGGGCGGCGGCCTCGATCCGGAAGTCGGTCACCTCGCCGCTCCGGCCGCGCACGGGCACGAGCAGGACGACGGCCTCGCGCAGGCAGTCGAAGACGACCTGAAGCGCCGGGGCCCGGTCCGCCGCGCTGTCCGGGGCGGCCGCCGGTTCCGCGCAGGCGGTGCAGACCCGCGCGGCGGCCTGCACCAGGGCGCGGTCGGCGGCGTCGAACGCGTCGGGCCGCCGCCGCAGGAACCCCACCACGCCGACGACGTCCTCGCCGCGGCGCATCGGCACCCAGGCCCGCGACGGCCATGTCTCCGGGCAGTCGCCCACGAGCGGCCGTCCGGCGGTGCCCTTGTGGAGGTCGCTCATCCACACCGGGCGTCGCAGGTTCACCGCCTCGAAGGGTGCGAGGTCGCGGATCGGCGGCAGATGGCCCCAGGCGGAGGCGAGGGCGGTGTCCACCCCGGCGTGGGCGACGAGGTCGAGCCCGCCCCCCGGAGAGCGTACGTAGACCAGGAGCGCGTCGACCCCCGCCGAGCCCGCGAGCTGCTCCTCCAGGCCCTGGGCGAATTCGTCGGCGGTGTCGCCGCCGGCGTTCTCCTTCCCGCCGGGGAGCGGCGTCCCCGCGGCGGAAAGGGCGGGACCGTGCGCGGCGAGCAGCGCCCACGCCTCCTCCACCAGGGTCCGGCCCGCGCTCGCGGCCCGCGCCTGCAATTCCTCGCGGGCCTCGCGGGGTGTCATTCCCAGACGCCCCATGAGCACGCCCCTCGCCCGCTCCACCGCGTCCCGGCCGGGGATCGTCCGCTGCTGGTCGTCCAGCTCCGTGCGGAGGCGGGCGACGGTGCGCGCCAATTGCTCGGCGGCGGTACGCGGCTCCTGCCGGCCACCGAACGCGGAAGCGTGTCCGTCGTGGCTCACCTTGCGAGCATCGCACAGGCGGACCCCCGAACGGGCAGGTCATCGTTCGGCCATCGCGCACCGGCCAAGCCGGGCGACGGGGCGACCGGGGTTAGGAGCATCTCCTCCGGGAAGCCGAACCACCGACCGTTCCACGAAAGGAGAAACCACATGGGCACCATCAGCGAATTCGTCGACGTCGACGTCCCGCTGCACACGGCGTACAACCAGTGGACGCAATTCGAGGAATTCCCGCAATTCATGGAGGGCGTGGAGCAGGTCACCCAGGTCGACGACCGCCACAATCACTGGGTCACGAATGTCGCGGGCGCCCGACGGGAATTCGACACGGAGATCGTCGACCAGCTCCCCGACGAGCGCGTGGCGTGGCGGACGCTGTCCGGTGACGTCAGGCAGCGCGGCGTCGTCACGTTCCAGCGGCTCGACCGGAAGCGCACGCGCGTCAACCTCGCCATGGAGGTCGAGACCTCCGGGCTCGCCGAGAAGGCCGCCGACGCGCTCGGTGTGCTGGACCGGCGCACCCGGGGCGACCTGCGGCGTTTCAAGGACTGGATCGAGGAGCGCGGAGCTGAGTCCGGTGGCTGGCGCGGCCGGGTAGCGCCGGGCGGGTGACGGTGCGACCGTGGCGCCATGACGGACCTGGACGCGGTGGCGGACGAGCTGTACGCGCTGGCGCCGGAGGACTTCACCGCCGCCCGCGACGCGCACGTCAGGAACGCCCGCCGGGCCGGGGACCGGGGGCTGGCCGCCCGCATCGCGGGCCTGCGCCGGCCCTCGGTCGCCGCGTGGGCGGGCAATCTGCTCGTGCGGGAGCACGCCGACGAGGTCACGGCCCTGCTCGGGCTCGGCGAGGCACTGCGGCGGGCCCATCGTGAGCTCGACGGCGCGCAGTTGCGGGCCCTCGGCCGGCAGCAGCGGGTCCTGGTCGAGGCCCTGGGCCGGCAGGCCGCCCGGCTCGCCGCGGACGCCGGGCGGCCGCTGGCGGACGCCGCGCTGGACGAGGTTCGCGGCACCCTGCACGCCGCCCTCGCCGACGCCGGCGCCGCGCGTGCCTGGGCGACGGGGCGCCTCGTGCGGCCGCTGAGCGGCGCCGTCGACTTCGACCAGGCCGTCGGCGGCGCCGTTCCCGCGGCAGGGGCCCCGGCCGGGCCCGAGCACGCGGCGGCCGCCAAGGACACCGTCGTTCCCCTGCGGTCGCGGCCGCACGACGCGGCCAGGCGCCGCCGCAGGCTGGACGAGGCCCGCCGCCACGCCGAGCGCGCCCGCAACGAGGCCCTCGCCCGCGACGCGGACCTCGCGGAGGCCCGCACGGCACTGGACGCCGCCGAGTCGCGGCTCCGCGAACTCACCGAGGCCGCACTGCGCGCGGAGGAGGACCGGCGGTGCGGCGCCGCCGACCGCGACCGGGCGCTCGGCCGGGTCGCGGAGGCCGAGGAGTCGGTGCGGGCCGCCGCCGGGCAGGCGGCCGCCGCCGCGGCGCGCGTCGGCGAGCTGGCGGTGGACCTCGCGGAACCCGGCTCGGGCGGGTAGACGCACGGCCATGACCGCCCAGGAGGAGAACGTGCCCCCGCCGCGGCCCGCGACGGCGCCTGAGCCCGGCAGGACCCTCGGGGTCGAGGAGGAGTTCCTGCTCGTGGACGCGCGCACGCGGCGCATCGCGGGGCTGGCCGGCCCCGTGATCGAACGGGCCCGGCGGATGCCCCCGCCCGCGCCGGACGCCGTACTGCAGCGGGAGCTGTCCGCGGCGCAGGTCGAGGCGGCCACGGGTGTGGCCACGGACCTGCCGGAACTGGTGCGGCAGCTCGACGGGGCCCGGCGCACCCTGGCCGCCGCAGCGCGGGCCGAGGGCGGGCGCCTGGTGTCGACGGGCCTGCCCGTGCTCGACGGGGCGGCGCCGTTGAGCGGCGGGGAGCGCTACGCCGCGATCGCCCGGCTCTACGAGCGGCAGGCCGCGGGATATCTGGCCTGTGGCTGCCATGTGCACGTCGGGGTGCCGGACCGGGAGACGGCGGTCGCGGTGGTCAACTGGCTGCGGCCGTGGCTGCCCGTCCTGCTGGCCCTGTCCGCGAACTCCCCCTGGGACCGGGGCCGGGACTCGGGGTACGCGAGCTGGCGGGTCATGGATCAGGCGCGTTTCCCCGGGTCGGGAATCCCGCCGCGGTTCGGCTCGGCCGCCGAGCACGACGCGGAGGTGGCCCGGCTCGTCGAGTGCGGCGTCCTCGTGGACCCCGCGATGACCTTCTGGCTCGCCCGGCCGTCGCCCCATCTGCCGACGGTCGAGGTCCGGGCCGCCGACGCGCTCGGCACGACGTGGGAGACGGCTCTGCAGGCGGCCCTCACCCGGGCCCTGGTGGCGACGGCGCTCACCGACCTCGCGGCGGGACGCGAAGCGCCCGCCGTACCGGCGCAGCTCGCCTCCGCCGCGCTGTGGACCGCGGCCCGCTTCGGTCTCGACGGCCACGCCGTCGACCCCGTGCGCGAGACCCGCGTCCCGGCCCGTGCGCTGCTCGGCCGCCTCCTGGCACGGCTGGCCCCCGCGCTGGAGGCCACCGGCGACCTGCCCTTCGTCCGGGGTGCCGTCAGGGCCCTCCATCTGCACGGCACGGGCGCCGTCCGCCAGCGCCGGGCCGGCACGGTCTCCGGGCCCACCGCGGCGGTCGACATGCTCGCCGCCCAGACGGAGGGCGCGCCCCCGCCCGGCCGGCGGGCCCATGACTGCCCGGCGCCTGGTTTGTCCGGTGCCGGAGGGGAAAGCCGCTCCCCATGAGGCTCCCGGCGGAGCGTGCGGACCGGGCGCGGTCCTCCGGTGCCGGTCGACGTCCGCCGCGCGCGGACCCGAGCGAGGGAGGCCCGCCATGCGCCGGGACGTCCTGGAGATCTATCTCAACGACCATCTGGCGGGCTCGACCGCCGGCCGCCGGCTCGCACACCACCTCGCCGAGCACCACCGCTCCTCGCCGTACGGCGGCGAACTGAGCCGGGTCGCCGAGGAGATCACGGAGGACCGGCAGGCCCTTCTCGGCGTGATGGACGCCCTCGACGTACCGGCGCGGCGTCACAAGGTGTATGCCGGACGGCTCGCCGAGAAGGCCCGCCTGCTGAAGCTCAACGGGCGCGTGACCCGCAGGTCCGGACTGAGCACGGTGATCGAACTCGAGACGCTCCGGCTCGGCATCGAGGGGAAGTCCCTGCTCTGGCGTACGCTGCTGTCACTCACGCCGCACCGGGACCTGGACGAGGCGCAGCTGAAGGGCCTGCTGGAGCGGGCCCGTGAGCAGGCCGACACGGTGGAGGCGGTACGTCGTCACGCGGCCGTCGCCGCCTTCCGCTGAACGCCGAGGTGTGTGATGGCCCGACCCGGGGTGTGGTGGACGCTGCGGCATCCGCTCCGGGCATGGCGGCGTTCCACGGGCCACCGGGTGATGCGCCAGGGCGGCGAACTGGAACTGCTGCACCGGGCCATGGGGTTCGCGGCGCTGGGCATGGTGACGCTGGTGCCGCTGCTGATCGTGGTGGCGGCCGCCGTGCCGTTCCAGCAGGCCGGGTTCGCGCAGTGGATCGTCGACGGGATGGGCCTGTCGCCGACCCCGTCGGAGGCGGTGCGCAAGCTCTTCGCGGCACCGCGCAGGGTGTTGAGCAGTACCAGCGTGCTGAGCCTCGTGCTGCTGGGGCTCTTCGGTCTGTCCTTCGCGGCCGCCGTCGAGGTGGGGTACCTGCGGATCTGGGAGCTGCCGCCGGCGCCGTGGCACCAGTTGTGGCGCCGGGCGGTGTGGCTGGTGGCGCTGACGGCGTACCTGTTCGCGGAGGCGCAGAGCGGCACGGTGCTGAGGGAGGGCCTGCCGGCCGCGTTCGTGCGGGTGGCGCTGACCCTCCTCCTGGGGGTGCTGTTCTTCTGGTGGGCGCAGCACTTCCTGCTGGCCGGGCGGATCAGCTGGGGGGCGCTGCTGCCGGGGGCCATCCTCACCGTGGCGGGCCTGGTGGGGCTGCGGATCTTCTCCTCCCTGGTGTTCTCCCCGCTGATCGTGACGAACGCGGTCTCCTACGGCGCGGTCGGCACGGTGCTGATCGTCCAGTCGTGGCTGATCGGCGTCGGGTACGTCGTCTTCGGGGCCTGTCTGCTGGGCCGGCACCTGTCCGTCCCGATTGACAGGTTTTCGCACCATTCCGGCGGGCAGGCGCACGACGAGAACGAAGCTGCCGAAGGCTCGGAAGGAGACCCCCATGGGCGCCGAGAAGAAGGCCAAGCACACCGGTCAGAAGATCAAGGGCCAGGTCGAGGAGACGGCGGGCAAGGCCACCGGCAATGACCGGTTGAAGATGAAGGG
The DNA here is from genome assembly GCF_044751205.1 of Streptomyces sp. NPDC088732. Classification (NCBI taxonomy): domain Bacteria; kingdom Bacillati; phylum Actinomycetota; class Actinomycetes; order Kitasatosporales; family Streptomycetaceae; genus Streptomyces; species Streptomyces sp. NPDC088732. The sequence continues at coordinate 82,238 of NZ_JBIVLI010000014.1, read as the reverse complement.
CAAGGCCGATCAGGTGAAGGGCGACGCGAAGCAGGTCGTGGAGAAGTCGAAGGACACCCTCGACCACTGACGCGCACCGGCGACCGTACGGCGCCGGGGGCCGGCGACGCGCGACGGCGCGTCGCCGGCCCTTGCCCGTGGGCGAAGCCTCAGGTACGGGACGACCGCATGTAGAAGCGGATCCTGGTGCCGTCCGCGCCGGTCCGCGTGCGGACCAGGTCCGCGAGGTGGTGCACCATCAGCAGGCCGCGCCCGTGCGGCAGGCCGCGGGCCGCGGGGCGGCGCCCCGCGAGCGGGTCGTCGAGGCGGCCGGTGTCGGCGACCTCGCACACCACGTGACCGTCCTCGGCCCACACGGCGACGGTCCCGGAACCGCCCGCGTGCACCACGCTGTTGGTGATCAGCTCCCCCGCGGCCGGCGTGAAGTCGCCGAGCCGCTCCCCGGTCAGGCCGAGCCGGCGCGCCCGCTCGGCCGCGGCGCCGCGGGCGACGGCCAGGCGCTCGGAGTCGAAAGGCTCGGAGACGGTGTCCGGCGGTGGCGGCGGGAGGGCGTTGTACGCGGCCACCACGCGGTCCGGCGCGTACGCGGGGCTCCGTGACAGGCGCCCGCCCTCGACGGTGACGGGGTGCGTGGCACGGGCGTCGGCCAGCGCGGTGGCGTCCAGGCGGGCGGCGTCGTAGGGGCACAGGATCGTCAAGGGGCGGCCGGCGAAAGCCAGGTTGATCAGTGCCTCGTGCTGGGCGCAGGCGGGGTGCTCGACAGCGCTGCGGCCCGGCCACACGGGCTCGCCGACGATCCTGACGCGGACGCCCGGGTGCTCGTCGGCGAAGGCGCCGAGCACGCCCGGGATGATGCGGCCCGGATTGCGGCCGGCCTGCTGCATGTCGAGCCAGTGGACCTGGTCCGCGCGCGTCCCCAACTGGGCCCGCAGCAGTTCCAGTCGGGCCCCGGGCACGGCGACGGCCACGGGTTCGCCGCCGTAGAGCCCCTCCAGCACGAAGGGGACCGTGCCCTCCATGTAGTCGCGCATGGTCCGGTAGAACAGCGCCGGGTGCACGAACGGCCCGGCCTGGGAAGCCTCGTTCCGCACCTCGTCACCCTCCCGCCGCCCCCGGCGACCCTACCAACCGCTCACGCGCCGCGGGCGCGGCAGCGCGACTGGGCGGAGCCCCGTAACGGGAGGCGCCCTCCCCCTTCGCGCGCCTTGCCGGGTCCCGCGTTGACAGGCAGCCGGACGGCTGCCTATGGTCGACGGGACAGGCAGCCGGACGGCTGCCTGTCCGGGACGGCGGGACATGGACGACGCGATCTTCAAGGCACTGGCGGACGCCAGCAGGCGCAGGCTGCTCGACAGCCTCAACGCCCGCAACGGGCAGACCCTGCGGGAGCTGTGCACCGGCCTCGACATGGCCAGGCAGTCGGTCAGCAAGCACCTCGCCGTCCTGGAGGCGGCACATCTGGTGACGACCGCCCGCCGCGGCCGCGAGAAGCTGCACTTCCTCAACGCCGCCCCCGTCAACGCCATCGCCGAGCGGTGGATCGACCAGTACGACCGCGAGCGCGCCCGCGCGCTGGCGGACCTGCACAGGGCATTGGAGCTGCCGGCGATGAGCGAGAGCGCGTTCGTCTACACGACCTACATCCGCACCACGCCGGAACGCCTCTGGCAGGCGCTGACCGATCCGGCCTTCACACGCCGCTACTGGGGCGTGGCGTTCGAGACCGACTGGCGGCCGGGGTCGCCCATGGTCTGGGAGGAGAAGGGCGCCCGGACCGCCGACCCGGAGCAGGTCGTCCTGGAGTCCGGGCCGCACCGGCGGCTGTCGTACACCTGGCACACCTTCACCCCGCGCTGGGCCGAGAACGCGGGCGTGGACGCGGACACGCTCGCCCGGCTGGTCCGGGAGGAGCGGTCCCGGGTGACGTTCGAGATCGAACCGCTCGGCGACACGGTCAAGTTGACCGTGGTCCACGAGGCCCACGACCCCGGCAGCACCGTGCTCGGCATGGTCCGGCACGGCTGGCCCGCCCTGGTCTCGGGCCTGAAGACGCTGCTGGAGACGGGCGAGACCCTGGAGCAGCCCGGCTAGGCCGCCGCCTTCCCGGCCGACTGGCAGGCGTCACCCGTACGGCCCAGCATGGGAGGAGGGCCGTGCAACGCTCCAGGCGACGACGGAGGGCTCAGAGATGTCGATGCACACGCCGCTCGTTCTCCTCGACCCGCTCCTCAACCGGGGGAGCGCCTTCACCGCGGAGGAACGCGAGAGTCTCGGGCTCGTCGGCCGCCTCCCCAGCGCCGTGCTCACCTTGGACCAGCAAGCACAGCGTGCGTACGAGCAGTTGCAGGAGGCGCCGGGCGACCTGGCCAAGTACATCTACCTGGAGCAGCTGCACAACCACAACGAGGTCGTCTACTACCGAGTGCTGGCCGATCATCTGGCCGAGCTGCTGCCGGTCGTCTACGACCCCACCGTGGGCGAGGCCATCAAGCGCTACAGCCACGAGTACCGGCACCCCCGCGGCGTCTTCCTGTCCATCGACCGGCCGCAGGACATGCGGCGGGCCTTCGAGTCGCTGAGGCTCCACCGCGACCAGGTGGACCTGGTGGTGGCCACCGACGCCGAGGAGATCCTGGGCATCGGTGACTGGGGTGTGAACGGGATCCAGATCTCGGTGGGCAAGCTCGCCGTCTACACCGCGGCGGCCGGCCTGCACCCCGGGCGGTGCGTCCCCGTCGTCCTGGACGTCGGAACCGACAACGAGAACCTGCTGAACGATCCGCTCTACCTGGGCATCCGCCACAGCCGGGCCCGGGGCAAGCAGTACGACGACTTCGTGGCGGCCTATCTGGAGACGGTCGCGGAGCTGTTCCCGAACGCGCTCCTGCACTTCGAGGACTTCGGGCCGAGCAATGCCCGCCGCCTTCTGGAGGAGTACAAGGACCACTACCGGATGTTCAACGACGACATGCAGGGGACGGGCGCCATCGCGCTGGCCGCCGTCATGTCCGCGCTGAGCATCACCGGTGTGCCGTTCCGCGAGCAGCGCGTCGTCGTGTTCGGCGCCGGCACCGCCGGTGTGGGCATCGCCGACCAGCTGCGGGACGCCATGGTCCGCGACGGGCTGGACACCGATGCCGCCACCCGCCGGGTGTGGCTGGTCGACCAGCAGGGGCTGCTCGTGGACGGAATGCCCGACCTGCGCGACTACCAGGTTCCCTATGCCCGCCCCCGCGCCGAGGTGCGCGACTGGGCGGAGGGGCGGATCGACCTGCTCACGACGGTACGGCACGTACGGCCGACGCTCCTGGTCGGCACCTCGACCAGCCCCGGCTCCTTCGACCGGGACGTCGTCACGGAGATGGCCGCGCACGTCGAACGGCCCGTCATCCTGCCCCTGTCCAACCCCACGGAGAAGATCGAGGCCATGCCGGCGGACCTGCTGGCGTGGACCGACGGCAAGGCGCTGACGGCGACGGGGATCCCGGTCGACCCGGTGGACCACAAGGGCGTCCAGCACGTCATCGGACAGGCGAACAACGCCCTGCTCTACCCCGGTCTGGGCCTCGGGACGATCCTGTCCGGCACCGACCGCCTCACCCCCGCCATGATCCTGGCCGCGGCGGAGGCCGTGGCCGGTCAGGTCGACGCGCGGGCGCCCGGTGCGCCGCTGCTGCCGCCGGTGGCGAATCTGCGTGCCTCGTCGGCGATCGTCGCCAAGGCCGTCATCCGCGCCGCGACGGAGGACCAGGCCGCCACCCGGCACCCGGACGACCTCGTCCAGGCGGTGCAGGACGCCATGTGGCAGCCGGCGTACGGGCCGCTGCCCAAGGAGCTCGGGGACCACGAATGACCGCGCGTCAGCAGGGCGGCGAGTCCGAGCGGCCACCGCGGGTTCGGGACATCCCGATCGGCCTTGCCGCCACGGGCACCCGCCGCGAGACGGACTCCATGGGCGCGGTGGACGTGCCGGCCGACCGCTACTGGGGCGCCCAGACCCAGCGTTCCCTGATCCACTTCTCCATCGGGGACGACCGGATGCCCAAGGCCGTCTACCACGCGTACGGTTACGTCAAGAAGGCGGCGGCACTGGTCAACGGTGACGCGGGTCGGCTGCCGGGCTGGAAGGCCGACCTCATCGCGCAGGTGGCCGACGAGGTGATCCGCGGCGCGCTGGACGAGCATTTCCCGCTGTATGTCTGGCAGACGGGGTCCGGCACCCAGAGCAACATGAACGTCAACGAGGTGATCAGCAACCGCGCGATCCAGCTGGTGGGCGGAACGCTCGGCTCCAAGACGCCCGTTCACCCCAACGACCACGTCAACATGGGCCAGTCCTCCAACGACACGTTCCCCACCGCCATGCACATCGCGGCCGTCCACGAGGTCAGCGACCACCTGCTCCCCCGGATACAGCAGCTCCAGGAAGCGATCACGGCGAAGTCCCGGGCGTGGTGGGACATCGTCAAGATCGGCCGCACGCACCTGGAGGACGCCGTTCCGCTGTCGGTCGGCGAGGAGTGGTCGGGTTACGCGGCGCAGCTCGGGGACGCGATGGACCGCGTCCACGGCACCCTGCCCGCGCTGTACGAACTCGCGGTCGGCGGGACCGCCGTGGGCACGGGCCTCAACGCGCCCGAGGGCTTCGGCGCCGAGGTCGCCGGGCGGATCGCCACGCTGACCGGGTTCCCGTTCCGCGGCGCGTCGAACTCCTTCGCCGCCCAGGGCGGGCTGGACGCCATGGTCGCCGCCTCGGCGGGCCTGCGGTCCCTGGCGGTCCCCCTGATGAAGATCGTCAACGACATCCGCTGGCTCGCCTCGGGACCCCGCTGCGGCCTCGGCGAGCTCGCACTGCCCGCGAACGAGCCCGGCAGTTCGATCATGCCGGGCAAGGTCAACCCGACGCAGTGCGAGGCCATGGTGATGGTGTGCATCCAGGTGCTGGCGGAGGACAGCGCCATCGCGTTCGCGGGGAGCCAGGGCAATTTCGAGCTGAACGCCATGCGCCCCGTCATCGTGAACAACTTCCTGCACTCCGCGCGCATCCTCGGCGACGCGGCGGAGAAGCTGCGCCAGTACTGCATCGACGGGGTGGAACTGCAGCGCGACCAGATCGACGCGTACCTGTCGCGCTCCTTGATGCTCGTCACCGCGCTGTCGCCGGAGATCGGCTACGACAAGGCCAGCAGCATCGCGCACAAGGCCGACGAGGAGGGCACCACGCTGCGCGAGGCGGCGATCGGCAGCGGGTACATCAGTGCCGAGGACTTCGACCGGATCGTGGACCCCGTGAAGATGGTCCGTCTCCGGCACTGATCGAACCCCCCGGCTACTCCCCCAGCCGCGAGCGCAGGAACGCCAGGGCGGCCTCGTCGTCGTCGACGGCGCCGCCCTCGTGGCCGTTGTAGGGCCAGACGGTGATCGCCTTGGGCCCGGCGTAGGCGTTGTAGGCGGCGAAGACCGTCGAGGGCGGGGTGATCTCGTCCATCAGGGCGGCCGAGAAACGGGCGGGAACGCGGGCGCGGGCGGCGAAGTTGACGCCGTCGAAGTACGAGAGGGTGCGGTGGACGCGGTCGGCGCTGCCGCGGTGCACGGCGAGGTAGCGGCCGATCTCGCGGTACGGGTCGGCGTCGGTGACGACGACGGCGCGCGGGAAGTCGCACAGGAACGGCACGTGCGCGACCAGGGCCGAGACGTCGGGGACCAGCGCCGCGACCGCGAGCGCGGTGCCGCCGCCCTGGCTGGCCCCGAGCACCGCCACGCGGTCGGGGTCGACGGAGGGCAGCGTGCGCACCGCGTCGACGGCGCGCACGGCGTCCGTGAACAGCCGCCGGTAGTAGTACTGGTGGGGGTCCTCGATGCCGCGGGTCATCATGCCGGGGGCCTGGGGGCCGGCCGGGCCGGAGTCGGGGGTCGCGCCGCTGCTCCAGCCGGAGCCCTGGCCCCGGGTGTCCATGTGGAAGTGGGCGAAGCCCGCGGACGCCCACAGCAGCGACTCCAGGGCGTGCCCGCGGCCGCCGCCGTAGCCGACGTACGTCACGACCGCGGGCAGCGGGCCCTCGGCGCCGTGCGGGAGCCGCAGCCAGGCCCGTACGGGCTCACCGCCGTAGCCCGGGAAGGTGACGTCGAAGACGTGCAGGGTGCGCAGGCCGGTGGCGACGGGCTCGACCGTGACGGTGCCGGGTGCCGCGGCGGCGCGCGCCGCGGTGAGCGTGGCGTCCCAGAAGTCGTCGAAGTCGTCCGGCGCGGTCTGGGTGCTGCGGTGGGCCCGCAGTTCCGGCTCGGGCAGGTCGGTGAACAAGGCGGCGGCTCCGGATCGGTCAGGCGGTGAGGGGCTGGTAGTCGAACCAGTCGACGTCGGCGGCGGTGGCCGAGGCGGCCCCGTGCGCGGTGGCGTAGGGGCCGAGCCACACGCCGAGGAAGCCCCCGGCGCGCGGGGAGCTGAGGAAGCCGCCGTCCACGACGGCCAGTTCGGTCTCCCGCGGCCCGGCGCCGGCGCCCGCCGGAGCGTACCGCAGTCCGTAGCGCTGGCCCTCCGCGTGGATGCGCAGGACCACCGGCCCCTCGGGCAGGGGTGCCTCGGCGACGATTCGCTGCGCGCCGTGCTCGCGGACGGCGGCGAGCACACGGCGTCCGCCCCGTCCGTCGCCCGCGACGGCCAGCACGAGGTGGTCGGCCTCGGACTGCCGCACGGCCAGTCCCGCCCACTCGCCGGGCGTCCGCGGCGCCACGTCGAACAGCGCGGACACACTGACCTGCTGGTGCTGCTGCCGCCGTCCGAGGAAGCAGGGCGTGGCGGTGTCGGCGAGCGACGCGGGACCGAGCGGCAGCCGCAGGGAGCCGGGCCGGGCGGTCAGCGACCAGAACGGCGCGCCGGTGCGCACCTGGTTCCAGGAGGGCCGCAGCGCCGGGCCGTCGAAGTCGTCGCGGACCGGTTCCTCGTACGGCTCACCGGCGGGGCCCGTGGTCCGCGGCCGGCGGAACGGCCCGAGGGTGGTGCCGACGCCCGGTGCGAAGACCGGCCAGCCGTCCTCCCAGGTCACGGGGACGAGGAAGGTCTCCCGCCCGAGGTTGGGGTGGTAGCCGCCGTAGGGGCGGCTGCCGAGGAGCACCGCCCACCACTCCCCCGCGGCGGTGTGCACGAGGTCGGCGTGGCCGACGCCGACGACGGGGAAGTCGCGGCCCAGGTGCCGGTGGGTGAACACCGGGTTGGCGGGGTTGCCCGTCCAGGGCCCGGTGACGTGGTCGGCGCGGGCGACGCTGACGGCGTGCCGGTGCTCGGTACCGCCCTCCGCGGCAAGCAGGTAGTACCGGCCGTCGGCCTTGTACAGGTGCGGGCCCTCCGCCCACACCGCGCCGTGCAGCGCGCCGCGCCACAGCAGGTGCTCGGGCCCGGTGAGGGCGATCGCGACGGGGTCGAACTCCCGCAGCCAGACGTCGGTCTGGCCCTCCCACTCCCCCGGTTCCGCGAGCCGCGTCCCCGTGCACCAGGCGCGGCCGTCGTCGTCGAAGAACAGGGAGGGGTCGATGCCGGGGGCGTCGTCGAGCCACACCGGGTCGCTCCAGGGCCCCGCGGGGTCGGTGGCGTGGACGGCGAAGGTGCCGTTCCTCCCGGTGCCGCCGGCCCCGCCGACAAGGGTCGTGATGACCCAGAAGCGGCCTTCGTGGTGGCGGATCGTCGCCGCGAAGATGCCCTGCGAGGACGCGACCGGGCCGAGGTCCACCTGCGAGGTGCGGTCCAGGACGTGGCCGATGGGCCGCCAGTGCAGCAGGTCGCGGCTGTGGAAGACGGGGATGCCGGGGAAGTACTCGAAGGTCGAGGTGATCAGGTAGTGGTCGTCGCCGACCCGGCAGACGCTCGGGTCGGGGTGGCAGCCCGGCAGTACGGGGGCGGCGGCCGCGAAGCCCGCGTCCGCCTCCCCCGTACCGTCGGACCGCGTCACGCGCCGGCCCCGGCGGCGGTGACCCGTGCGTGCAGCCTGCGGGTGTGGTCCACCTGCCGTGCCGGTCCGGTGAGTTCGGCCCGTACCGTGAGCCGGACGTCGGTGCTGGAGGCGGCCAGCCGCAGTTCCAGTGCGCCCGGCTCCACGACGCGCCGGCCGTCGCGGCCGGTGAACGCCGCGACGTCGGCGGGCACGGTCACCCGGACCCGGGACGCCTCGCCCGCCTCCAGCGGGAGCCGCAGGTAGCCGACGAGCCGCTGCACCGGCTGCACGACCGAGGCGACCGGGTCGTGCAGATAGACCTGGACGACCTCGCTGCCCGCGCGGTCGCCGGTGTTGCGGACGGTGAAGGACAGCTCGACCTCGCCGTCGGTGCCGATGACGGCACCACCGTCCGGGCCCGCGCCCGGCACGTCGAGGCCGTCCCACGCGAAGGCCGTGTACGTCAGCCCGTGGCCGAACGCGAACGCGGCGGCCGGGTCGATGTTGGAGACCTCGCTGGCCCGCGCGAGCGGTGCGGCCAGATACGTGGACGGCTGCACGGCGGGGTGGGCGGGCACGCTGACCGGCAGGCGCCCGGAGGGGGCGATGCGGCCGCCGAGGACGCCGGCGAGCGCCGGGGTGCCCTCCTGTCCCGGGAAGAAGGACTGCACGATCGCGCCGGCCTCGGTGACGGCCCGGCCCAGGGCGTAGGGCCGCCCGGCGAGCAGGGTGAGCACCACGGGCGTGCCCGAGTCGAGGAGCGCGTCGAGGAGTTGCTGCTGCACACCGGGCAGGGTCAGCGACTCGGCGTCGCAGCCCTCGCCGCTGGTGCCGCGCCCGAACAGGCCCGCCCGGTCGCCGAGCGCGGCGACGACCACGTCCGCGTCCCGCGCCGCGCGCACGGCCGCCGCGAACCCCTTGGTGTCGGCGTCGTCGATGCCGCAGCCCGCGACGGTCACGATCTCGGCGCCGGGGAACTCCGCGACCAGCGCCTGGCGCAGCGTCGGCAGGTCGATGCCGGGCGGGGTGCCCGGGTGCTGCGATCCGACGTGGACGGGGAAGGAGTAGCAGCCCAGGACGGCGGACGGGGTCTCCGCCTGGGGGCCGACGAGCGCGATCCTGGCGGGCCGGTGCAGCGGCAGCACACCGTCGTTGCTCAGCAGGATCACCGACTCCTCGGCAAGCCGCCGGGACAGCGCGCGGTGGGCCGCGGGGTCCAGGTCGACGGTGCCGCGCAGGCTCGCCGCGTCGGTGAGGTCGGCCCCGGCGAGGGCGGGCGGCACCGCGCTCCACCCGGGGTCGAGCAGGCCGAGTTCGGCCTTCTGCGCAAGGACCCGGCGCAGGGCCCGGTCGACCAGCTTCTCGTCGATCCGGCCGGCGGCGACGGCCTCGCGCAGCGGCTGCCCGAAGGTCTTGACGGTCGGCAGCTCGATGTCGACCCCGGCGGTGAGCGCGGTGCCGGCGGCGTCGGCCCAGTCGGCGGCGACGCCGTGCAGGGTCTTGAGGAAGGCGATGCCGAAGTAGTCGGCGACCACGGTGCCGTCGAAGCCCCAGGTGTCGCGGAGCAGTCCGGTCAGCAGTTCCTCGTCGGCGGCCGACGGCATGCCGTCGGTGTCGGTGTAGGCGTGCATCACCGAGCGCACTCCGCTCTCGCGGACCGCCATCTCGAAGGGCGGCAGGACGACGTCGGCGCGCTCGCGCGGTCCCATGCTCACCGGCGCCAGGTTGCGTCCGGCGCGGGAGGCCGAGTAGCCGGCGAAGTGCTTCAGGGTGGCGACGATGCCGGCCGACTCCAGTCCCTGGATGTAGGCGGTTGCGATGGTGCCCACCAGGTAGGGGTCCTCGCCGATGGTCTCCTCCACCCGTCCCCACCGGGCGTCGCGCACGACGTCCAGGACGGGGGCCAGGCCCTGGTGGATGCCGACCGCGCGCATGTCGCGGCCGATGGCGGCGGCCATGACCCGGACCAGTTCGGGGTCGAAGGAGGCGCCCCAGGAGAGCGGTACGGGATAGGTGGTGGCGCCCCAGGCGGCGAAGCCGGCGAGGCACTCCTCGTGCGCCATGGCGGGGATGCCGAAGCGGTTCGCGGCGGCGATCCGCTCCTGGGTGCGCATCAGGGACAGCGCGCCGAGTGCGGGGTCCACGGGGGCGGTGCCGAAGGGCCGGGTGAGCTGGCCGAGCCCGGTCGGCAGGAGGTCGTCGAGGCTCGGGGGCTGGTCCATGTCGTGCTGGTGCGGGGCGACTTCGGCGCCCTCGTTGGATGCGCCGACCCAGACGCCGTACAGCTGGGCGATCTTCTCGTCCAGGGTCATCTCGCGGATGAGCGCCTCGACGCGGGAGTCGGCGGTCACGTTGTCGTTCACTTTCCTCCGACACCCATCAGCCCCTGGACGAGGGCACGGCGGGCGAACAGGTAGACGAGCAGGACGGGAATGGTCGACAGCACCACGGCGGCCAGCAGGCCGGGGATGTTGATGCCGTACTGGGTCCGGAAGTTGTACAGGCCCAGCGTGATCACCTTGGTCTCGTCCGACTGGGTGAGCACCAGGGGGAAGAGGAAGCCGTTCCATGCCTGGAGCGCGGAGAAGACGACGATCGTCGACAGCCCGCTCTTGGACAGCGGCACCACCAGCTGGAAGAAGGTGCGGCTCACGGAGGCGCCGTCCACGGCCATGGCCTCGAAGAGTTCGGTGGTGATGTCGCGCATGGTGCCGGTGAGGATCAGCGTGCAGACGGGCAGGCAGAAGGCCGCCGTCGGCAGGATGACGCCGACAAGGTTGTCGTAGAGCCCGGCCTTGCTGATCACGTAGAACATCGGGACGATCACCGCCTGGGCGGGGATGGCCAGCCCGAGCAGGAAGAGCCGGAACACCCCGGAGGTGCCGCGTCCCCGGTTGCGGACGATCGTGAACGCCAGCGGCGGCACGAGCAGCACGACGATGGCGACGACGCTGGCGGTGACGACCACGGTGTTCAGGAAGTACTGCCCGAAGCCGTTGCTGAAGTCCTGGAGGTAGTTGTCCAGGGTGAAGGACTTCGGGAAGGACAGCGGGCCGTTCGCGCTGTACGCCGAGCGCGACTGCACGGTCGCGCCGAGCATCACGTACAGCGGCAGGCCGACCAGCGCGAGCCACAGCAGGGCGCCGAGGCCCGCCAGGTAGTTGGGGCGGCGCCTCATCAGAGCCCTTCCTTGGTGCCGGCCATCTTGTCGTAGCCGGAGACCTTGACCACGACCAGCGAGATCACGGTCGCGACGACGACGAGCATCAGCGCGATGGCGGCGCCCGCGCCGAAGTCGAAGCCCTTGAAGGCCTTGTCGTACATGTAGTAGGCGCTGATGGTGGTGTCGGTACCGGGGCCGCCCTGAGTGAGGATCAGCACGGTGTCGAAGGTGGTGAGACCGCCGACGACCATGAGGATCACCGAGGTGATGATCGAGTTGCGCAGCTGCGGCAGCGTGATGTGGAAGAACTGCCGTACGGTGCCCGCCCCGTCGATCTCCGCGGCCTGGTAGAGCACCTGCGGAATGGCCCGGGTGGCGCCCTGGTAGATCAGCGCGTGGAACGGGGTGAACTGCCACGTACTGACGAACACCAGCACCCCGATGGCGGCGGTCTGCGTGCCGAAGAGGTTGCCGTCGCCGAACAGCCAGCGCGCCTGCGAGGGGACGCCGAAGTTGGGGTCGAGCAGCGCGCGCCACAGCACGGACACGGCGGTCGCGGAGAGCAGCAGCGGCACGAAGAAGATCGCGGACAGCACGGCCCGGTTGCGTTCGGGGCCGGCCGCCCACACGCCGAGCAGGATGCTCAGCGGGGTCTGGACGACGACGCCGAGCACGGTGAGCAGGACGCTCAGCCAGAGGCTCTTGATCATCACGGGGTCCTGGAAGAGCCGGACCCAGTTGCCGAAGCCGGCGTACTCCGGCGAGCCGAGGCCGTTCCACGCGGTGAAGGACAGCACCGCGACCATCACCAGCGGAACGAGGGCGAACAGGGCGAAGAAAACGGTGGCGGGGAGCGCCCAGGCCAGGCCCGGCCGGCCGACGGTGCGGCCGGCCGGGCGCTGGGTCTGTCGCTTGCCCGTCACGGTGGCGGCGAGGGAAACCATGGGGGTCGTCGCTCTCAGGCCGTGGGCAGGGCCTGCATGGCCTTGATGAAGGCCGCCGCGTCCATCTGCCCGTTGAAGAACTGCTGGACGGCCTGGTGGATCGGGGTGATGGCCGAGGGCGGGTAGGCCTGGTCCCACGACAGCTGGAAGGACGGGGCCTTGTCGACCAGGTCGAACTGGTACTTCAGGTAGTCCGGGTTGTCGGCCGTGTCGAGGAACTTGGTGGTGTTCGTGGTGGTCGGCAGGTTGCCGATGGCCAGCTGCTGCTTCACGAAGTCGTCGGAGTACATGAGCTTGAGGAACTCGGCGACCGCGTCCGGGTGCTCGGTCTTCTTCAGCACCGAGTAGAAGTTGTTGGTGTTGCCGACGATGTCCGCGCTGTCGCCCTTGCCGCCGGTGACGGTCGGGAAGGAGGTGTAGCCGAGGTCGTTCTTCGCGAAGTCCGGGTTGGCGTCCTGCTGCGTGGAGTACTCCCAGGAGCCCATGAGCTCGAAGCCGGCCTTGCCGGCGGCCAGCAGGGCGGGCGACCCGCCGTCGGTGAACTTCACCGAGTCGTAGTTGGTGCCGAAGGCGCCGGCGTCGATGAGCTGCTTGATCATGTCCAGCGCCTTCTTGCTGTCCTCGCTCTCCCAGGCGCTCTTGTCGCCGGACAGCGCCTTGGTGAACAGCTCCGGGCCGGCTATGCGGTCGTAGAGGTACTCGAACCACATCAGGGTGGGCCACTGGTCGCCGCCGCCGAGGGCGATCGGGGTGACGCCCTTGGCCTTGAGCTTCTTGACCGCGTCGACGAGCTCGTCCCAGGTCTGCGGGGGCTGGACGCCCGCGTCCGCGAGGACCTTCTTGTTGTTGAACATCAGGACGGGCTGGGTGCCGCGCATCGGGACGCCGTAGGCCTTCCCGTCGATCACCGCGGTGTTGAACACGGAGGACAGGAAGTTGTCCTTCAGGCCGGGGTCCTTGGCGATGAAGTCGTCGAGCGGCAGGAGCAGGCCCGCCTTGACGAAGGGCTGGATGCTGCCGCCGCCCCAGTTGAAGAAGACGTCGGGAGCCTGCTTGGTGTTGATGATCGTCTGCAGCTTCTGCTGGTAGTCCGCACCGGGGATGGTGTCGAGGACCGCCTTGACCTTGGAGGTCTTGTTGAACTCGGCCACGATCTGCTTCTCCACCTTGTTGGCGGAGTCGCCGTACACCAGGACGTGAATCGTCCCGGAACCGCCGCCGGCGGAGGAGTCGCCACCGCCGCAGGCCGTCAGGGTCAGGCCCAGTGCCAGTGCCGCACCACCGGCGACGGCACGGGGGAACCACGCACGCTTCTTCATCTTCGACCTCTCGAAAGTTTCGGCTACTTTGCCGAAATTCGCCTGACGACGGACCGTAGGCTTCCCTCAGCCCGGGGTCAACAGGGTGGAATCCCCGGGACCAAACCGTTATCGAACAGCGGCGAGCGGGGTGCTCTATCCTGTGCGCCATGCATGAAGATGAGATCGAGGGCGGCCGGATCACCCTGGCCGACGTGGCTTCGAAAGCCGGCGTGTCACTTTCGACAGTTTCGAAAGTCCTCAACGGCCGTCCCGACGTCGCCGCGCCGACCCGGAGCAAGGTCGAACGGCTGCTGGAAGCCAACGGCTACCAGCGCCCGGCGCCCACCCAGCCCGAGTCCCGGCTGATCGAGATCGTCTTCCACGAACTCGAGAGCATCTGGGCCATGGAGCTGATCCGCGGCGTGGAGAACGTCGCCAAGAGCCGCAACATGAGCGTGGTGCTCACCGAGAGCGGCACTCGGCACGCCCCCGGCCCGGAGTGGATCGAGGGGGTGCTGCGGCGCCGGCCGCTCGGCGTCGTCCTGGTGTTCTCCACGCTCCCGGACGACCTGAAGCGCAAACTGCGCTCGCGGGCCATCAACTTCGTGATCATCGATCCGGCCGGCGACCCCGAGCCCGACGTGCCCTCGGTGGGCTCGGCCAACTGGGCCGGCGGGGTGGCCGCCACCCGGCACCTCATCGAGCTCGGCCACCGCCGCATCGGGATCATCACCGGCCCGGACGACATGCTCTGCTCGCTCGCCCGGCTCGACGGCTTCCGCTCGGCGATGGGTATGGCCGGGCTCGCGGTGGACCCCGATCTCATCCGGTACGGGGACTTCCATGTGCAGGGCGGCCACGACGGCGCGATCGAGCTGCTGGAGCGGCCCGAGCCGCCGACCGCGATCTTCGCGGGCAGCGACCTGCAGGCGCTCGGTGTCCTGGAGGCCGCGCGGGTCAAGGGACTTCAGGTGCCGCGCGACCTGTCCGTCGTCGGGTACGACGACATCCCGCTGGCGCAGTGGGCGAGCCCGGCGCTCACCACCGTCAATCAGCCGCTGCTCGAAATGGCCGAGGAGGCCACGCAGATGCTGCTGCGGATGGCCCACTCCGGGGACGCGGGGGATCTCGGCACCATGCGCGTGGAGCTCGGTGTCCGACTGGTCGTCAGGAAGAGCACCGCCCCGCCCCGCGACACCACAGGTCCGGACGCCGGCTGAGCGCGCGGCGACCGCGGGGAGGGCGCACGGCGGGCGCACGGCAGCGTCGCGGTGGGCACGGAAGTCCCTTCGGCGGCATCGTGTGACGAAGGCCACACCCGATGTCAACGGTCGTGGCAGTGACGGTGATTACCGCACCCGGGTGGCGGGAAATGCTCGCTATGGCCGTGGCCGAGAGCCCTGGCCGGCCCCACTGATGGGCGTTCTTCTGAGGGGGAGATGCACCCATGCGTACCCACGCGCGACACAGCCGCGGCGAAGGCACGACAGCCGCGCTCGGGGAGGAGCACGAACGCACCCAGGTGCTCGCGCTCCTGACGGCGGACGACGCGGACTCCGACGCCGACTCCGTTCCGGACTCCACCGATGACGCCTTCGACGCCTTCGACGACGAGGCGTACGAGATCTTCCGTCTGCACTGCCCCGACTGCGCCCGCCCGATCGCGCTGCTCGCCGACGAGGACGTGCTGCCGGAGCACGCGCTGTGCTCGTCGCCGTGGAATCCCTTCGGGCTGACGGTCTGCCCCGGCTCGGGCCGGCCCGCCGCGGACGCGACCCCGGCCGACGGGGAGGACTCCGCCGAGGACCAGGACTGGGGGCAGCTGCTCACGCTGCCGGACGGCCTCGACTGGCGTATGCAGCCCTTCTCGCACGTCGGGGGCCCCGGCTCGCAGCCGATCCGGTTGCGGTTCCAGCACGCCGCCTGAGCTCGCGCGGCCGCGGTGCCGCGCCGATCCTCACGGACGGCGCGGCACCGGGGCGTCACGGGCCCGGGCGCGGGCGTACGGCTACGGGGCCTTGCTCTCCGGTCCGGCGAGGCTGCGGGCGATGACCATCCGCTGGATCTGGTTGGTGCCCTCGACGATCTGCAGGACCTTGGCCTCGCGCATGTACCGCTCGACGGGGAAGTCGGCGGTGTAGCCGTAGCCGCCGAGCAGCTGGACCGCGTCCGTGGTCACCTGCATCGCGGCGTCGGTGCAGAACAGCTTGGCCATGGCGGCCTGCCGGGAGAACGGCCGGCCGGCGTCGCGCAGCCGGGCGGCCGCGAGGTACAGGGCCCGGCCGGCCTCGATCCGGGTCGCCATGTCGGCGAGCATGAAGCGCAGGCCCTGGAAGTCAACCACGGGCCGGCCGAACTGCCGCCGGGTCATGCCGTAGGCGAGCGCCTCGTCGAGGGCCGCCTGGGCGACGCCGATCGCGCACGCGGCGATGCCGAGGCGCCCGGAGTCGAGGGCGGACAGCGCGATCGTGAAGCCCTGGCCCTCCTCGCCGATCCGGCGGGCGTCGGGCACGGTGACCCCGTCGAGGTGCAGCTGGGCCGTGGGCGAGCCCTTCATGCCCATCTTCTTCTCCGGCGGCGCCGCCGACAGTCCCTCGGCGTCCCCCGGGACGAGGTAGGCGGTGATGCCGCGCGGGCCCTCGGCGCCGCTGCGGGCGAGCACGGTGTAGAAGTCGGCGACGCCGCCGTGGGTGATCCACGCCTTCGTGCCGTCGATGCGCCAGCCCTCGTCCACCCGGGTGGCCCGGGTGCGCAGGGAGGCGGCGTCCGAGCCGGACGCCGGCTCGGACAGGCCGTAGGCGCCCAGCAGCGAGCCCTCCAGCATCGCGGGCAGGTACTCGGTGCGCTGCTCCTTGGCGCCGAAGTGGGCGACCGCGTGGCAGGCCAGGGTGTGCACGCTGACGCCGAGGCCGACCGTGAGCCGGGCGGCGGCCAGTTCCTCCAGCACCTGGAGGTACACCTCGTACGGCTGGCCTCCGCCGCCGTACTCCTCCGGATAGGGCAGGCCGAGCAGGCCGGCCTCGCCGATCAGGCGGAAGGTGTCGCGCGGGAAGATGCCCGCGTCCTCTTCCCCGGCCGCCTTGGGCTTGATCTCCCGCTGGGCCAGCTCTCGCACGAGCGTGAGCAGGTCGCGGGCCTCCTCGGTGGGCAGTTGGCGTTCCACCGGCTGGGGGCCGTCGTGGGTCATGGCGGCGCTCTCCTCCCTGTCGGGCGCGGCGGCGGCGTCCGCCCAGGATGTGGCGGCGCTACCGGTATACGTACCCTCCGCCCATGGTCTCCCGCCGGGTCACGGCATGGTCCGACCTGCGGCTTCGGCGCGATGGAGTATGCCCGATCGGAGGTGCCCGCGTCACGGGTCGCCGGCCTCCCCGGAGGCCGGCGGCGGATTTTGTCATATCGCCTGCCGGACGGACACGGCTTTCGCAAGGCCGTACGGGTTCCACGAGGTCCGGGATACCGTCTGCGGGCGCGCGGTGCGCGTGGGCGGCTGTGCGATCGGTGCGGCCGGTGTGGACGCTGGGGAAGGGTGATGCGGGTGTCCGTGATCCGTACGTGGGGTCCGCGGGCGGCCGCCGCCGTGGCGGTGGCGCTGCTCGGGACGGCCTGTGGCGGCCAGGACTCCGGGACGCCGGACGGCCCGGTGGCACTGGAACGGATCGGCCGGGCGATCGGCTGCACCCCGCAGGTGCAGACCGACGTCGACGAACTGCGCCAAGGGGCGTGCACGACGCCGCGCGGGGCGTACGTGATGGTCACCTTCGCCAGTGCCGCGGGGCAGAAGTCCTGGCTGGAGGAGGCGCAGCCGTACGGCGGTTCGTACCTGGTGGGCGAGCGCTGGGTGGTCGAGGCCGACCCCGACGCCCTGGAACCGGTCCGCAAGGAGCTCGGCGGCACCGTCGAGGAGGGCCAGCACCACGCGGGGCACGGCTCGCACTCGGCCGCTCCCACCGGCTCCGCCCCGGCGAACGGCTGATCCCCCTCCGCACGGGACCGGCCCGGCACACGGCGGCGTCGCCTGGTGTGCCGGGCCGTCACCGGCCGCGGGTGCTCGGGTCGGGCAGGGTCAGATCTCCAGGTCGGACTCGATGCGCTTGAGCTGGTGGCGGGCCATCGCCAGGTTCGCGCGGTCCTTGTCCAGCGCGACGTAGAGGAAGAGGCCCTTGCCCGAACGCCCGGTCAGCAGCCGGATCATGTGGGTCTGGGTGTTGAGGGTGATCAGGATGTCCTCGATGTGCTCCTTGAGGTTGAGCATCTCCATCGTGCGCATCTTGGCGCGGACGACGTCGGTGTTGCCGGCGGCCGCGACGGTCAGGTCGAGGTCCTTGGAACCACCGAGGGTGCCCAGGGCCATGCCGCTGCCGTAGTCCACGAGAGCGACGCCCAGGACGCCCTCGATCGACGTCATTACATCCTTCAGCGCGGTCTCGGTGTTGGCCATGACGGTCTCGCTTCCTTGTCGTTGAGTTCTGTTGCGTGATGAATGCCTGGGACCCGTGGCGGCGCGGCCGCGTCCGGTGCCCGACGGCTTGTCGGCTGGTGAAGACGGTCGTACGGTCATTTCCGCTCCTGACGTTGGAGCGCGAGGTCGACGAGATCCTCGATCCGTCGACTGGATCGGCGGGCCTCCAGGTGCAGCCGGCCCACGTTGGAGCCGGGGCCCGCGACCAGGGCGAGGGCCATCGCGCTGCCCGCCGCGTACGCCGCGACATATCCGCTGTCCCCGCGGACGATCAGCTCCCGGAAGGCCCCCCGCTCCGTCGCCTCCGTGATGCGCGCCGCCACGCCCAGCGCCGCCGCGGTGAGAGCTGCGACGCCCTCCGGTTCCGGCCCGCTGAGGTCGTGCGCCACGACCAGGCCGTCGGCGCTGGCGACGAGACCGCCCGTCAGATGCGGCACCCTCGTGCGCAGACTCCGGAGTTCGGCCAGCACATCGGCTTCGAGTGCCACGAGCTGTCTCCTTCCGGCGAGCTGCCGCAGAGCCTTCCTCCACGGTCGGTCGGCGGGTGCCGGGCGGGTCGGCAGGGCGCTCACAGGCGGGCCTCCAGGGCGGCACGTAGTCGGAGCAAGAGGGCGACGGTGGGATCGGTGGACGCCGGCGCCGCGGGCTGCGGCCCGCCGGCCACCGGGGGCGGGGCGGATGGGGACGGCTCGGCCCGGGCCGCGGTGGCGATCCGGCCCCCGGCGGCCAGCCGCCGGACGTCCAGCAGCGTGGCGAAGGCGGAGCGGCCCAGGTGCCACGCGATCTGGACGGGGGTGCGGCGGCCGTCGGCCGCCGCGAGCACGGCCAGCTGGCCCCGGGTGGGGGCGCGGGCCCGTCCGCCGCGGAGCTCCTCGCCGGGGCGCGGGACGACGGGGCCCGCGTCGGTGTCGTCCCACGGCCAGGCGCGTTCCAGCTGGGTGCGCCTGCGCTGCGCCTCCCGGGCGATCCGCTGCGCCGGGACCGGCCGGGAGATCGGTCCGAGCCGCGAGGTGGCGCCCGGCTGGAACCGGTCGGGCTCCGAGTCGGGCAGCAGGGTGAAGTACGCGGCGTCGAACAGCGCCAGCAGATGGCACAGTTCGAGTTCTCCGCGGGCCACCCGGCCGGTGTCCACCAGGTGCCGGCCCACGCCGCGGCCGACGTCCGCGCCGGTGACCGCCTCACGCCACTGGTCGGGCGTCAGGCGACCGCAGGCCATCAGCCGTACGCCCAGGTCGGGGGCGCAGGGGCTCTCGGCGTGCACGACGGCGCCGTCGCGCAGGTAGACCGCGCCCGCCGACCCGTACAGCGCCCCGCTGGCTCCCGCGTCGGCGAGCCGGGCGAGCGCCGCGCCGAAGGCGTACGCCCCGAACCGGCCGGGGCCGCCGGCGACGGGGGCGGGAGCGGTGGCGGGCGCCTGGACGCCCCGGGACGGCGTACGGCGGGGCAGGGAACGCAGCGCGAGCGGAGGCCGCGCGGCCTCGGCCCCGGTCATACGAGCACCAGCCGGTCGGCTATGGACTGGAGCCCGATCCGGGCGACGGCCAGGTTGGCGATCGCCCGGTCCAGCCAGATGTACAGGAGGACGTCGCTGTCGAAGGACGTGTCCAGGAAGCGGATCAGGTGGTAGCTCCCCGGCGCGGTGATGATGATGTCCTCCACCGGGATGCGCCCCGGCTCCTTGGCCGTGAAGGTGGCCCCCTCCACGACCGCCCGGGCCGCCTCCGTGGTGTCCGCGGCCGCGGCCTCGTGGCCGTGTCCCGGTTCCTGCCCGACCGCCCCGAGGATCAGGCCGCTGCTCCAGTCGACCACGCTCGCCCCGAGCACACCGGGTATGGCCAACGCCTCGGAAAGGCATTCGTCGATGCCGGGCACGCGCACCCCTTCGCCGCCACGTCTGGTATACGGAACAGCACGGAACGTTACTCAAGCCGTACGCGAATCAGGTGAGTTACGGCATTTTCCATTGGCACGTGCGACGGACTCGCTAGGATTCCGAACCGCTTGCGCTCACTCGGCGGAATTGTCCTCCGGTGCCCCCTTGGCGATCACCGCGAGCGTGTCCAGCGCAGCCCCGAGGACCTGCGGGGACGGCGAGGCGAGGCCGATCCGCACGGCGTGCGGGGCACTCCCCCGCCCCGCGGCGAAGGCGGCGGCCGGGGTGACGGCGATGCCGTGCCGGGCCGCCGCGGCGACGAAGGTGTCGGCCCGCCACCGGCCGGGCAACCGCCACCAGCGGAAGTAGGCGTGCGGGTCCCCGGACACGGCGAAGCCGGCCAGCCGCTCGGCCGCCAACTCCCCGCGGAGGGCTGCGTCGCGCCGCTTGGCGGCCGCCACGGCGTCCAGCGTCCCGTCGGCGGCCCACCGGGTGGCGGCCTCCAGGGCGAAGCCCGTGGCAAGGCTGCCGGCGGAGCGCAGGGCGGCGGCCACCGGCGCGGCGAGCGGCTCGGGGACGAGGGCGAAGCCCGCGGTGAGCCCGGGGGCGAGCCGCTTGGAGAGGCTGTCGACGAGGATCACGCGATCGGGCGCGAACGCGGCGAGCGGGGCCGGCGCGTCCGGCCGCAGGAAGGTCCACACGGTGTCCTCCACCGCGTGCAGGCCCAGCTGACCGAGGGTGTCGGCGAGTTCGGCACGGCGGGCGCCGGACATGGTGACGCCGAGCGGGTTCTGCAGGGTGGGTTGCAGGTAGAGGGCGTGCAGCGGGGCACCGGCGTGCAGTGCGGCAAGCGCGTCGGGACGGATGCCGTCCTCGTCGCACGGGACGGGGACCGGGCTCACCCCCAGGCGTGCCGCGACCGAGGCGATCACGGGGTACGTCAGCGGCTCGACGCCGAGCCGGCCGCCCGGCGGGACGAGGGCGGCGACGGCGGCGGCGATGGCCTGGCGGCCGTTGCCGGCGAAGAGCAGCCGGCGCGAGTCCGGGCGCCACGCCGGGCCGGACAGCAGCGCGGCGAACGCCTCGCGCGCCGCGGGGGTGCCGTCGGCGGTGAGGGGGCGCAGGGCGGCGCCGAGCACGTCCGGGCGCAGCAGCGGGGCGAGTCCGGCGGCCAGCAGTTCCGGCTGGCCGTCCGTGACGGGGTAGTTGAGCTCCAGGTCGACGCGCTGCCGTGCGGGTTCGGCGAGCGCGGGGCCGGCCGCGGGCGCGGCGGCGCGGACGAAGGTGCCGCGGCCCACCTCGCCGACGGCCAGGCCACGGCGGGCGAGTTCGGCATAGACGCGGATGGCCGTGGAGTTGGCGATGCCGCGCTGCCGCGCGAAGACGCGCTGCGGCGCGAGCCGGTCCCCGGGGCGCAGCCGTCCCGCGGCGATGTCGGCCGCCACGGCGTCCGCGACCGCGCGGTAGTCCTCCGTCGGCATGTCCCCTCCAGAGCGCGGATCGGATTGCACCGAGAGCAAAGATCTTATTGCACCGAGCCGGAGAGGGCACCTAGCATCACGACCAACGCCCCCACATCGTGGGGCATTTGGGGAATCCGGCAGAAAAGGGGAAGGCCCGTGGCGACCGCGCACGTCAACGGCATCACCGTCGCGTACGACGACGACAAGGGCGGGGACGGGGACGGAGGCAGCGGCGGGAGCGCCGGGGGCGCTCCTCCCGTCCCGCTGCTGCTCGTCCACGGCCACCCCTTCGACCGCTCCCTGTGGGCGCCCCAAGTGGCGGCGGTGGCCGGCACCGGGCGCCGCGTGATCGCCCCCGATCTGCGCGGCTACGGGGCGAGCGAGGTGGTCCCGGGGATCACACCGCTCAGCACCTTCGCGCGGGACCTCGCCGCCCTGCTGGACCATCTGGGCCTGGCCCGGGTGGTGCTCGGCGGGCTGTCGATGGGCGGCCAGATCGTGATGGAGTTCCAGCGCGCCTTCCCCGAGCGCGTCGCCGCGCTCGTCCTCACCGCCACCTTCCCCGGCGCCGACACCGAGGACGGCAGGAAGGCCCGAGAGGCGGCGGCCGATCGTCTGCTCGACGAGGGCATGGCGGGGTACGCCGACGAGGTGCTGGACCGGATGATCGCGCCGTACAACGTCACCGAGCTGCCCGACGTGGCCGCCCATGTGCTGCGGATGATGCGCGGCACCCCGCCCGAGGGCGCCGCCGCCGCGCTGCGCGGGCGCGCCCGGCGCCCGGACTACGGCCCCGTGCTCGCCGCCGTCCGCGTGCCCACCCTGATCGTGGTCGGCCGGGACGACACCTTCACCCCCGTCGCCGAGGCCGAGGCCATGCACCGCGCCGTGACCGGCTCGCGGCTGGCGGTCGTGGAGGGTGCCGGGCATCTGCCCAACCTTGAACGGCCCGAGGTCTTCACGGGCCTCCTGCACGATTTTCTCGGCGGGTTGGACGCATAGGAGCGAACCCGCGGCGTTCCGGCGCGGGTTGCGACAGCTTCGGCACGGTCGCTGTCCCGCGGGCCCGGCCGGGCGCCGGCCCGACCCTGTGGGCAGCGTCGACACCCCCCGCGAACAAGCAGGTCGACGTCACACGGGCCCGGCCGCTCAGGCCGTCGCGTCCACGAGCGAGAGCGAGTGAAGCCGTTCCGGCGGGCCGGGCCGGGCGTAGTACCAGCCCTGGGCGGTGTCGCAGCCCAGGGCCCGCAGGTACTCCGCCTGGGTGCCGGTCTCGACGCCCTCGACGGTGACCGACAGGCCGAGCGTGTGGGCGAGGTCGACGACGACCTCCACGATCTTCACGTCGACCGGGTCCGCCGGGTGCTGCTGCATGCCGCGTGTGAACGAGCGGTCCAGCTTCAGCGTGGTGATCGGCAGCCGGCGCAGCGACGCCAGGTTGGAGTAGCCGGTGCCGAAGTCGTCCAGCGCGATGGCCATGCCCAGGTCGGCGAACTCCCGCAGCGGGCGCAGCAGTTCCTCGTCGGCGCCGATGAAGGCGCTCTCGGTGACCTCCAGGCACAGCGCGGTCGGTTCCAGACCGGCGTCCTTGATGACGGCGAGTGTCTCCGGGACCAGGCCGTGATGCCCCAGTTGCGCCGGGGAGAGGTTGACGTTGATCCGCAGCGGGTGGCCGTCGCTGCGCGGGAACTGCCAGTCCCTGGCCTGCCAGGCGGCCTGCTGGAGCACCCAGTGGCCGAGCGGCACGATCAGCCCGGTGCTCTCCGCCAGCGCGATGAACCGGTCGGGGCCGAGCACCCCGTGCACCGGGTGGCACCAGCGCACCAGCGCCTCCGCGCCGCGCACGCTGCCGTCGGAGAGCCGGACCAGCGGCTGGTACTCGATGAAGAACTCACCGCGCTCCAGGGCGACGGGCAGCTGGTTGGTGAGCCCGTGCCGGGTGATGGCGCGGGCGTCGGAGTCGGGGTCGGCGAGCTCGAAGCGGTTCCCTCCGGCGGCCTTGGCGCGGTACATGGTGATGTCGGCGCTGCGCAGCACCTCGGCCGGGCCGAGGCTGCCGGCCTGGCCCTCCACGATGCCGATGCTGCACCGCACGGAGAGTTCGCGGTCGTCGACGCGGATGGGGTCGGCGAGCGCGGCCAGGACGAGGTCGGCGAGGCCGGTGACGTCCGCGCGGCTGGCCGGGTTGACGACGAGCGCGGCGAACTCGTCGCCGCCGATCCGGGCGACGAGCTGGTCCGGCGAGGTGACGCAGGCCTTCAGCCGTTCGGCGACGGCCACCAGCAGCCGGTCGCCGACCGCGTGGCCGAGGCTGTCGTTGACGTCCTTGAAGCCGTCGAGGTCGAGGTAGCAGACCCCGACGCGGGAGCCCTCGGCGCCGCCGAGCACCTGTTCCAGACGCTCGAAGAACAGGTTCCGGTTGGCCAGCCCGGTGAGGGCGTCGTGCGTGGCCTCGTACCGCAGCCGCTCGCTGAGCAGGCGCTCCTCGGTGATGTCCTCCATCAGCGCGAGCATGTACTGCGGGACTCCTGCGGGGTCGCGGAGCAGGGAGACCGTCAGGTTGGTCCACAGGGCGGTGCCGTCGGGGCGGTAGTACGCCTTCTCGACGCTGTAGCGGTCGCGTTCGCCCCGGTTGAGCTGGCGCTGCATCTCCCAGACCTCGGGGGCGTCCTCGGCGTGCACCCAGTCGTAGACGTTCCGGCTGAGGATGCGGCGTTCCAGGCCGCCGAACATGGCGGTCAGGGCGTCGTTGACGTCGAGGATGCGGCCCTCCATGTCGGCGATGCCGATGCCTATGGAGGCGCCCTGGAAGATGGCGCGGAAGCGCACCTCGCTCTCGTGCAGGGCCTGTTCGACGGCGGTGCGGGCGGCGAGCGCGGCCCGGGACAGGGCCTCCTGCTCCGTCCTGGTCCGTTCGCGCAGCGCGCCCGTGTAGCCGTAGGCGATCCAGTGCTGCAGCCGGGCGGAGCGGGTACGGCCCTCGTCGGCGGGCAGGGCCGGGTCCAGCGGCGAGTACAGCAGCAGATAGGCGTCCACGACGCCGAGAATGCGGGGCAGCGCCTCGGGGTCCGTGCAGTGCGCGGCCACCAGCGCCGAGCCGATCTCCGCGGCGGCGCGCGGGTCGAAGGGCCGGGCGTGCAGGGCCGCCTCCAGCCGCGCGGCGAGCGGGAGCAGGTACTCCTCGAACTCGCCGCGGGTCATGGAGGTGGCGGTCGCCGGGTAGATCGCCCGGCTCCAGATGATCGCGAAGCGCCGCAGGCCGTCGGCGGGTTCGGGCTCGGGCTCCGGCTCCGGGTCGGGTTCCGTGGCCACGGTCACACCTTGCGGCCGACGCCCGCGAACCCGCTGAAGACCACCGGGTCGGGTTCGTCGTCGTCCGAGCCGTCCGGCCGCCACAGCGGCGGCGAGACCAGTCCGGGTTCGACGAGTTCGAAGCCGTCGAAAAACGCCTCCACCGCGGCCCGCGAGCGCATGATCAGCGGCGAACTGGCGCTGCGGTAGACGCTCTCGACCCGCTCGCCCTCCTCCGGCCGGCGCGGGCCGCCCTCCACCGAGGCGTGGGTGAGGACGAGCAGGCTGCCGGGCGCGAGCGCGTCGCGCAGTTCGGCGACGGCCTTGGCGGGGTCGTCGGCGTCCTCGACGAAGTGCAGGACGGCCACCAGCAGCAGCGCCACGGGGCGGTCGAGGTCCAGCAGCCGGCGGGTCTCCTCGCTGTCGAGGATGTCGCGCGGGGACCGCAGGTCGGCGGCAACGATCGCGGCGTTCCCGTGCCCGTCGAGCACGGCGCGGCTGTGGGCGACCGCGACGGGGTCGTGGTCGACGTAGACGACGCGGGCGGCCGGGTCCGCGGCCTGGGCGACCTCGTGGACGTTGCCGAAGGTGGGGATGCCGGAGCCGATGTCGAGGAACTGGGTGATGCCCTCGTCCACCGCGAAGCGCACGGCCCTGCGCATGAGGGCCCGGTTGGCCTGCATGATCTTGGGCAGGCCCGGGAAGGCCTCGATGGCCCGGCGCCCCGCCTCCCGGTCGACCTCGAAGTTGTGCGATCCGCCCAGGTAGTAGTCGTAGATGCGCGACACGCTCGGGACGGACAGGTCGATGCCATGGGGGGCCCAGGCGGGACGCTCCATCAACGGCTCCAGCTCGTCGGGATCAGGGCACGGGTCCGTGGGGACGGCCGCGTGGCTCAGAGGCTACTGATCGTTCGATCGGGAGGAAACCAGAAATGGAAATATTCGATCCGTTTTCG
The DNA here is from genome assembly GCF_044751205.1 of Streptomyces sp. NPDC088732. Classification (NCBI taxonomy): domain Bacteria; kingdom Bacillati; phylum Actinomycetota; class Actinomycetes; order Kitasatosporales; family Streptomycetaceae; genus Streptomyces; species Streptomyces sp. NPDC088732. Next base: position 56,861 of record NZ_JBIVLI010000014.1, on the reverse strand, counting down.
GTCACTCGCCAACGGCACGTGCCCTGCCCCCGCGGTACGGGGAACAGGGCACGTACTACCGCCGGATGACGGGCAGTCAGGTTGTTCAGACGCTGACGCCGTGCGCGCGCAGGTAGGCGAGCGGGTCGATGTCGGAACCGAACGACGCGGTGGTGCGCACCTCGAAGTGCAGGTGCGGGCCGGTGACGTTGCCGGTGGCGCCCGACAGGCCCAGCTGCTGGCCCTCGGAGACGGTCTGGCCGGCCGAGACCGACAGCGAGGACATGTGGGCGTACTGCGAGTACTTGCCGTCCGCGTGCTTGATGACGACCTGGTTGCCGTACGAGCCGCCCCAGCCCGCGGAGACCACGGTGCCGGAAGCGATCGCCTTCACCTTGGTGCCGGTGGAGGCGATGAAGTCGACACCGGTGTGGTAGCCCTTCGACCACATGGAACCGGCCTGGTGGTACGGGGTGCCCAGCGTGACGTGGTCCAGCGGGGCCGTGTAGCCGGAGGCGGACGAGGTGGAGGGCTTGGCCGGCGCGGGCGTGCTCGCGGGCTTGTCCGGGAGGGCGACCTTGACCGTGCCGCTCAGCGCCAGGACCTGGCCCGGGCGGATCAGGTTGGGGTCGCCACCGATGACGGACCGGTTTGCGGCGTACAGCTCGTGCCAGCCGCCGGTCACGTCCTGGGCGTCCGCGATGGAGGAGAGGGTGTCGCCGCCGACGACCGTGTAGCTGCCGCCGGTGCCCGGCTTGGAGGTGGAGCCGGCGGGCTTGCCGGCCGTCGTGTCCTTCGCAGGGGTGGCGGGCTTGGGGGCCGTGGTGCCGGCGACGCTCTCGGGGGTGGCCGAGGTGTCGGCCATGTCCTTGGTCAGACCGGCCTTGGGACCGCACACCGGCCAGGCCTGCGGGCCCTGGACGGCCAGGACCTTCTCGGCGACCGCGATCTGCTCGGCCTTGGTCGCGAGGTCCGCGCGGGCGGCGTACTTGGTGCCGCCGAATCCGGCCCAGGTGCTCTGGGTGAACTGGAGGCCGCCGTAGAAACCGTTACCGGTGTTGATGGACCAGTTGTTGGTGCTCTCGCAGCTGGCGACCTTGTCCCAGACGCTCACCGGAGCGGCGTGGGCACCGGTGGCGCCGACAACCGGAAGGGCAATCGCGGCACTCGTGGTGCCGGCGAATGCGCCGATGCGGACGAAACGGTTGGTCCGCTGACGACGGTGCTTTCCCTTTGCGGGCATGGGGAATTCCTCTCCGACGCCTACGAGGTGAGCTGTCGGGTTCGGGCTGGAGATGCCCGGCCGCATCGAGGCATGCCAAACAAAGGCACGTCGCTGCGACTTCACCCCAAGCCGTCCCGTGACACGGAACGGCACTTACCTGGGTCCCCCGCTCCTGCCGTGCGGTCTTGTCATCCGGCTTACGAGTGGCGGCAGGATTAGGCGTTCCACTCGGAAGAATTCCCGCCGGCATCCGGCCTGCGGGACTTGGAAGCTAAACGACGCAATCGCGCCCCGGCAAGGTCCTGAATCACAGCAATTGCCGACCGGCAAGTCGATCAATGAATTCCGTGACGTTACGTGAGATGTGTCCGCTCTGTGTAGGCGAATTGATGACCCCGGGCGAACGGCCGTATACGAGTGGTGAATATGGGGGGCATAAATCGACGCTCGGTCGCCGCGGGGCGCCGCAGCGTGTTCGCCGCGTGACACCCATCACGTACCTATTGCCTACGCATGCACTGTGGATACATATGTCCGCTTACGGCCCTCAATGCCGGATAAGGCAGGACAAGGGGAGTTCCAACCCGCCCTCCAGGAAGGCGTCATGGCGCCCGCGCACGTCGTCGTGCCCGGCGGGACAACCGATGCCCGCACCCGTCGATTCCCGGCGGCGCCCCCGCCCCCTTCCCACCCCGCGGGAGGGCCGGGAACCCGGGTGACAGCGCGGAACCCCCAGGGGTAGCCTCCCAATCCCGAACATTTTCTTACATCGACACCTCAGCGCACCGCCGTACCCACACCTCGACCGGGAGCCCCCGCGTGCCCTACCTCGCCGCCGAAGACCGCTACGCCTCCATGCAGTACCGCCGCACCGGCCGCAGCGGGGTCCTGCTCCCCGCCGTGTCCCTGGGCCTGTGGCACAACTTCGGCGACACCTCGCCGCTGGAGACCCAGCGCGCGGTGCTGCGCCGCGCCGTCGACCGCGGGGTCGTCCACCTCGACCTCGCCAACAACTACGGCCCGCCGGCCGGCTCGGCCGAGGCCAACTTCGGCACCCTCTTCGCCCAGGACCTGCGCCCGTACCGCGACGAGCTGTTCATCGCCAGCAAGGCCGGGTACGACATGTGGCCCGGCCCGTACGGCGAGTGGGGCAGCCGCAAGTACATGCTGGCCTCCCTGGACCAGTCCCTCGGCCGGATGGGCCTGGACTACGTCGACGTCTTCTACTCCCACCGCTTCGACCCGGACACGCCCCTGGAGGAGACCATGGGCGCCCTGGACACCGCGGTCCGCCAGGGCAAGGCGCTGTACGCGGGCATCTCCAACTACCCCGCGGACGCCCACCGCCGGGCCACGGAGATCCTGCGCGGACTCGGCACCCCGCTGCTGATCCACCAGGCCGCCTACAGCATGCTGCAGCGCGGCCCCGAGGCGGGCGTCCTCGACGCCGTCGGGGAGACCGGGACCGCTCTCATCGCCTACTCGCCGCTCGCCCAGGGCCAGCTGACGGACCGCTACCTCGACGGCGTCCCCGCGGACTCCCGGATGGCCCTCGGCCACTTCCTCAAGCGCGACGCCCTCACCGACGAGAAGCTGACCCTGCTCCACGCCCTCAACAAGCTCGCGGGCGAACGCGGCCAGACCCTCGCGCAGCTGGCCCTGACCTGGGTCCTGCGCGACCCGCGGGTGGTCTCCGTGCTCATCGGCGCAAGCAGCGTCGCGCAGCTCGACCAGAACCTCGCGGCCCTGGACGCGGAGCCCCTCACCGCGGCCGAACTCGCCGAGATCGACCGCCTGTCGGCCGAGGCGGGCGTCGAGATCCCGTAGCTCCCGCAGGCGTCGCCGCCCCGGGGGTCCCGGCCGTCAGGACCCCTGGAGGCGGCCCCGCAGCGCGGCCCGCACGTCCGGCCACTCGTCCTGGAGGACGGAGTAGTAGGCGCTGTCGCGGACGGTGCCGTCGGTCGCGCGCACATGGGCGCGGCGGATGCCCTCGAAGCGTCCGCCGATGCGCTCGATGGCGGCACGCGAGCGGGCGTTGCGGGCGTCGGTCTTCAAGGTGACGCGCAGCACGCCCCAGGTCTCGAAGGCGTGGGTGAGCAGCAGCAGCTTGGCCTCGGTGTTGCAGGGCGTGCGCTGGGCCGAGGCGGAGAGCCACGTGCTGCCGATCTCGGCGACCGTGGGCGCCCCTGCCGGGCGCGGCGTGGTGCGGCCCGCGGGCCAGGCCGGGACGGCGGACCAGTAGTCGAGGTCCAGGAAGCGCGTCGAGCCGACCACGGCGCCGCGCGCGGTGTCGACCACCGCGAACGGGAGCGCGGCGCCGGTGACCTGCTCCGCGAGCGCCTCCTCGACGTACCGCCGCATCGCGGGCGGGTCGTCCGGCACCAGGGTGAAGCCATAGGTCTCGCGGGACTCCCGCGCGGCACGCAGCAGCCCGTCCGCGTGGTCCGGGGTGAGCGGCTCCAGACGGACGTGTCCGCCCTGCAAGGTCACGGTTTCCGGCATGTCCCGGATGGTATGCGCACCGCCGCGCGGCTGGTCAACTGCGTGTCCCGCGCGGGGCGCGGTCGGCGGCGGCGACCGGGGATGTGAAAATGTCGGCATGAGCAACAACGACGTGTACTTCGACATCACGATCGACGGCGAGCCCGCCGGACGGATCGTCTTCACCCTCTTCGACGACGTGGTGCCCAAGACCGCGCGGAACTTCCGCGAGCTGGCCACCGGCGAGAACGGCTTCGGCTACGAGGGCTCCCACTTCCACCGCGTCATCCCGGACTTCATGCTCCAGGGCGGCGACTTCACCGCCGGCAACGGCACCGGTGGCAAGAGCATCTACGGCGCCAAGTTCGCCGACGAGAACTTCCAGCTCAAGCACACCAAGCCGGGCCAGCTGTCGATGGCCAACGCGGGCCGGGACACCAACGGCTCGCAGTTCTTCATCACGACCATCGTCACCGACTGGCTGGACAACAAGCACGTCGTCTTCGGCGAGGTCGTCGAGGGCATGGACGTCGTCAAGAAGATCGAGTCCCTCGGCTCGCGCAGCGGCACCCCCAGCGCCCGCGTCGAGATCGCGAAGTCCGGCACGGTCGCCTGACCCAGGTCCCGCCGCCCGGCACCCCGGCCGCCCCGCGCGGCCTCCGGTGCCGGGCGCCCGACCCGCCGGCGCGGGGGCGGCGTACGATCCTCATCGGCGCCGATCACCCCTGGTGGGGCGGTTCGGCCGGCGGCCGCACGGCACGCCGGGCGCCGCACGACGGAAAGGAACGTCCACGATGTCCGCGGAACGGAACTGGGGCGGCAACATCGCCTTCCACGCACGGCGGCTCCACACCCCGGAGTCCGTCGGCGCGCTGCAGGAGATCGTGGCCCGCTCCGAGCGGATCAGGCCGCTGGGCACCCGGCACTCCTTCAGCACCGTCGCCGACACCGAGGGCGACCACGTCTCCACCGCCGCACTGCCCGCCGCAGTCGACATCGACACCGCCGCGCGGACCGCGACCGTGAGCTCGGGCCTGCGCTTCGGAGAGATCGCCGGGACGATCGACCGGGCCGGTTTCGCCCTGCACAACCTGGGCTCGCTGCCGCACATCTCCGTGGCCGGCGCGTGCGCCACCGGCACCCACGGCTCCGGGACCACCAACACCTGCCTGGCCGGCGCCGTCCGCGCGCTGGGCCTGGTCACCGCCGACGGCGAGCACGTCGAGATCCGCCGGGGCGACCCGGACTTCGAGGGCTCCGTCGTCGCGCTCGGCGCACTCGGCGTCGTGACGCACCTGACGCTGGACCTGCTCCCCGCCTTCTCCGCGCGCCAGTGGGTCTACGACGACATGCCGCGCGAGGAACTGGGCCGGAACTTCGCCGAGGTGATGTCCGCCGGCTACAGCGTCTCGGCGTTCACCCGCTGGCACGACCCGGTGCTGGAACAGGTGTGGCTCAAGGAGCGCGTCGAGGACCCCGCCGCGCCGCCGGCCCCGGCGCCGCGCGAGTGGCACGGAGCCGTCCTGGCCGACGGCCCCCGGCACCCCGTCCCCGGCATGCCCGCCGAGCACTGCACGCCGCAGAACGGCGACGTCGGCGCGTGGTACGAGCGGCTGCCGCATTTCCGCATGGAGTTCACGCCCAGCAGCGGCGAGGAGATCCAGTCCGAGTACTTCGTGGACCGCGCCGACGCGGCGGCGGCGTTCGACGCCCTGTGGGAGGTGCGCGAGCACTTCGCGCCCGCCGTGCAAATCGGCGAGATCCGCGCCATCGCGGCCGACGAACTGTGGCTGAGCCCGGCCTACGGGCGCGACAGCGTCGCCTTCCACTTCACCTGGGTCCCCGACACGGCCGCCGTCCTGTCCGCCCTGAAGGCCGTCGAGCAGGCCCTGCGGCCGTTCTCCGCCCGCCCGCACTGGGGCAAGCTCTTCACCGTCCCGGCCGCCGACCTGCCCGGGCTGTACCCGCGCTACGACGACTTCCGCGCACTCGCCGCCCGCCTGGACCCCTCGGACACGTTCGGCAACGACTACCTGCGGGAGTACTTCCCCCGCGGCTGACCGGCAACGGCGCGAGGGCGCGGGGACCGGGGCGATGCGCTCGCCCTTGGCCCGGCAGCCAGGCCGGAGCGACCCGGGCCGGAGGCGGGGACCGATCCTCCTCGCCGAGCTGCCCGGGAGAGCGCAGCGCACCATCGAGGATGCCGTGACCGGGCGGCGAGTACGGCACGGCACGATGTCGATGCCGGGCTCGCCTCGCGGTTGTGCACCACGTGCGCCCGGCGGAGGTCCAGGACGGGCCCGGGGCGGTTGGCCCCGCGGCCCGAATGGCTCACCGCCGACACTCGCCTTCGGTCGGGCGGAGCCGGATTCCGCCCGCGCCGACGTGCCGTCAGCTCGCCCTGGCCCGCCGGCCCCCGTCCTCCTCCCCGAGCACGCGCTCGATGTCGGCCCACGAAGCCCCGAACTCCGTGAGCACGTCCGCCACCACGCCCGGACCGGTCGCGAGGGCCAGCAGCATGTGCTCGTCGCCGATGTGGCGGTCCCCGCGCGCCAGCGCGGACCGCAGTGAGCGCTCCAGTACGGTCTTCGCGCCCCGCGTGAGGGGCGGGCGCCCGGCCGGCCGCCACCGCCGGGACCTGCGTCCGGCGGCCAGCGCACCGGCGCCGTGCGTGTCCTCGACGCGGGCGACGATCGCGGCCACGTCGATGCCGAGCCCGGCCAGCGCCTCCGCGTCGGCCCGTGAGACCCCGCCCCGGCGCCGGGACTCCGCGAGCGCGTCCTCAAGTGCCCCGCGACGCCGGTCCACGCCCAGCGCGGCAAGGACCCCGGAGGCCCGGGTGCCCTCCGCGTCGAGCAGCGAGAGCAGCAGGTGCTCCTCGGCGACGGCCTCGTCCCGGGCCTTCTCGGCGTGCCCGAGAGCGCCCTCCACCACGTCGCGCGCGCTCTTCGTGAACCTCTCGAACATCCTCAGTTCCTCCCGTACTTCTTGTGCACGGCCTGCCTGCTGACGCCCAGTTCGTGGGCGATCTCCTGCCAGGACCACCCCTTGGCCCGCGCGCTCCTGACTTGCACGGCCTCGAGCTGCTCCAGCAGCCGCCGCAGCGCGGCGACGGCCCGCAGCCCGATCCGTGGATCACGGTCTCCCGCCCGTTCGGCGAGATCGGTTGCCTCGGTCATGACTGTCAATCTACGTTGACAGGAGACTCACGTCAACCGCGGTTGACGTGAGGGTCGGGGGGAACGCACACGCCCGGCCCCCCGTGACGGAGGGCCGGGCGCGCGGCGGAACGGGGAAGGGCGGTGCCGGTCAGCCGAAGGCCTTGACCGCCTGGTAGTAGGTCCACGCGGTGCCATTGCACGCGGTCGCGGTGGCGCCGCTGTAGCCGGCGCAGATGCGCTTCAGGTCCTCGTAGAAGGCGCTGTCCAGCCGGCTCTTGTTGGCGGAGAAGCTGCCGGCGGCCTTGTAGTTGCGGTACCCGAAGTCGTGCCGGGCGCAGGAGTTCGCGAACGGGAAACCGAAGGGGTTGTCCGGGGAGGTGCTGCAGTAGTCCGTGGACCAGTCGAAGGCGTAGGCCGACCAGGCACCCTGGTTCTGGCGCGCGGCCCACCAGGCGTTGTAGCTGGAGGCGCTGGTCTGGGTCCAGCTCGACAGCACCTGGGCCTTGTCGGCGGGGACGGCGTTGGCGGGCGTGGTCAGAACGACGGTGGCGACAACGGCGGCCACGGTGGCGGCGAAGCCGGTGGTGATTCGGCGCATGGGGGTCTCCAGAGACGGGCGCGCGGCGGCGCGCGGGTACGGGGGTGGCACCGGATGCGGAATCTCACGGGTGGTGCGGAAGTTGCCGGATCAGCTTCGCGCCGGGCGGTCTATGCGAGTAGACGCGGGACGGCAAAATCTGCATGAACATGCCTAAGCGCCGCCGACGTCAGTCGTCGACGGCGCATCATGAACGGTTCAGGAGCGGGGGGAACGGTCCCCCGGCGCGACCCCGGACGCCTCCCGCCCGACGTCCTCGGCCTCCACGGCCTCCTTGGCGTGGTCCCAGTGCGGATGGTGGAGCCGCGCCCAGGTCTGCGTGACGAACCCCGTGCGCATGCCCTGCCGCGCCTCCGGGTCGTGGTACGCCATCCACCAGTGGCCCGCCACCGCGAACGCGACGGCCAGCGCCAGCCAGTCGTGGACGAAGGTCGCCCCCGTACGCCACACCACCGCCGTCAGGTGCGGGAACATCATCAGCAGCCCGGTGCCCAGCATCACCAGCACGGCGCCGGCCGCGAACGCCGCGTAGAGCTTCTGCCCCGCGTTGAACTTGCCCGCCGGGCGCCCCTGGTAGAGCCGGCCGCGCAGGGCGGCCCGCAGCCAGGTCCTGTCGTACGGCAGGAAGCGGTTGAGCCGCCGCAGGTCGAGCCGGAACGCGCGGGAGGCCAGACCGGCGAGCGCGGGCAGCGGCAGCGCGATGCCGGACCACTCGTGGACGGTGACGACCAGCCGCCTGCGGCCCACGATCTCGGCGAGCGGCGGCAGGTAGAGGCAGGCCGCGGTGAACAGGCAGACCGTCATCAGCGTCGCCGTGGAGCGGTGCACCCAGCGCTCGGCCGGGGTGAACCGGCGTACGGACTCAGGAAGTCGGGGCATCGTGGCGTCCGTTCGAGCGGCCGACCCAGGCGTCGACGTCATAGCCGTAGTGCTCCCAGTAGCCGGGCTGCACGTCCTTGGTGACCTCGATGCCCGAGAGCCACTTGGCGGACTTGTAGAAGTACATCGGCGCCACGTACAGCCGCACCGGACCGCCGTGCGCCGCCGTCACCGGCTTGCCCTGCATCCTCAGGGCGACCAGCACGTCGTCCCTGCGGGCCTGTTCGAGGGTCAGGCTCTCGGTGTAGGCGCCGTCGAAGCACGTGAAGCGGACGGCGCCGGCCCCGTCCCGCACACCCGCGAGGTCGAGCAGATGGGACAGCCGCACCCCTTCGAACGCGGTGTCGTCCACCCGCCACCCGGTGACGCACTGCACATCGCGCACCATGTGCGTCTGCGGCATGGCCCGCAGGTCGGCGAGGGTGTAACCGGCCTGGCGGTCGACGAGTCCGGAGACGGTGAGCCGGTAGTTCGTGGCGTCGCGCCGCGGGATCGAACTGGTCACGTTGTAGAAGCGGAATCCCCCGCCGCCCGGCAGCAGCCCCGTCAGACCGGTGGGGTCCTTGCTCGTCACCTGCGACAGCGCCGAGTCCAGACCGTCCTGGACCCGGCTGCCCACCGCCACACCGAGCGCGCCGAGCCCGACCATGCCGAGCACCACGCGCCGGCCCACCGGCGTGCCCTTGCTTTCCATGTCCCTCACCGTAATCCCGTGAACGCCGCCTACAGAGTGCCCGGCCACCCCGTAAGGAAGGCGTAACAGGTCGGTCAGCCGATCTCCAGACCCGCGTAGTTCTCCGCCAGCTCCGCCGCCGCGTGCCGGGAGACCGCGATGCGGTCGAGCTGGCTGGTCTGGAGCCGGGCGTCGAAGTCGCCGAGCGTGGGGTCGGTGTGGAGGGTCGAGGTCATGAACCAGGAGAAGTGCTCGGCCCGCCACACCCGGCGCAGGCAGGTGTCCGACCAGGCGTCCAGCAGGGCTTCCGACCCGGTCTCCCGCAGGTGCGCGAACGCCCTGGCCAGCACGACCACGTCGGCGGCGGCCAGATTGAGTCCCTTGGCACCGGTGGGCGGCACGATGTGCGCGGCGTCCCCGGCGAGCAGCACCCGTCCCCAGCGCATGGGTTCGGTGACGGAACTGCGCATCGGCAGCACCGCCTTGGAGGTGATCGGTCCCCGGGCCAGCTTCCAGTCGCCGTCGATCGCGAAGCGGGCGTCCAGTTCGTCCCAGATCCGCTCATCGGGCCAGTCGTCGGTGTCGGTGCCGTTGGGCACTTGGAGGTAGAGCCGGCTGACCTGCGGCGAGCGCATGCTGTGCAGGGCGAAGCCGCGCGGCGAGTGCGCGTAGATCAACTCGTCGCCGGACGGCGGGACGTCGGCGAGGATGCCGAACCACGAGTACGGGTAGACCCGCTCGTACGTCCGGGTCGCCCCGTGGGGGACCGCCCGGCGGGTCACCCCGTGGAAGCCGTCGCAGCCCACGACGTAGTCGCAGGTCAGGGTCTTGTCGCGGTCCTCGTGGGTGTAGTGGATCACCGGACGGTCGGTGTCCGCCCCCTCGACCGCCTGCACCGGCGCGCCGAACACCAGCGGGGCGCCGCCCTCGAGCTGCAGGGCGATCAAGTCCTTGACGACCTCCGTCTGCGCGTACACCCACACACGGCGGCCGCCGGTGAGCGCGGGGAAGTCCAGACGGTGGGTGCGCCGGTTCCAGCGCAGTTCGATGCCGTCGTGGACCAGGGCCTCGCGGTCCAGGCGGTCCGCCGCACCGCAGGAGCGCAGGACGTCGACCGTGGACTGCTCGAGGATCCCGGCCCGCTGGCGGTGCTCCACGTAGGCGCGTTCCCGGCTCTCCAGGACCACGCAGTCGACCCCCGAGCGGTGCAGGAGCCGGGCCAGCAGCAGGCCGGCGGGTCCGCCGCCGACGATGCCGACGGTGGTGTGGGTCTGCATGAGTGGTCTACTCCCCCTCTTCCGGTACTTCTCCCGGTTCTTCTGGTCTTTCTGGTCCTTCTGGTCCTTCCTCTTCGAGGACGCGGTTCGCCACGGCGAACGCAGCGTTCGCGGCGGGCACACCGCAGTAGACGGCCGACTGGAGCAGAACCTCCCGGATCTCCTCCCGTGTCAGGCCGTTGCGCCGGGCCGCCCTGACGTGCAGCGCCAGTTCGTCGAGGTGGCCGTGCGCCACGAGCGCGGTGAGCGTGACGCAGCTGCGGGTCCTGAGGTCCAGGCCGGGCCGGGTCCAGATCTCGCCCCACGCGTAGCGGGTGATGAAGTCCTGGAAGGGCGCGGTGAAGGCCGTGGTCCGCGCGACCGCCCGGTCCACGTAGGTGTCGCCGAGCACGGCGCGGCGGACCGCCGTGCCCGCGGCGTGGCGGGAGCCGTCGTCGGTGGCGGGGCCGGACGTCAAGTGGCCGAGCAGCGCGGCCAGTACGGGTGCCGGGCGCTCGACGTTGGCCAGGTGCGCGGCGTGCGCGACCTCGGTGAGGCTCGCGCCGGGGATGCCGTCCGCGAGTTCGCGGGCGTCGGCGACCGTTGCCGCGGGGTCCTCGCGGCCGGCGACGACGAGGGTCGGCGCGGTGATCGCCGCCAGGCCGGCCCGCCCGTCGTGCGTGGCGAGCACCTCGCACAGCCGCGCGTACGCCTCCGGGTCGGCGGCCCGCAGATCGTCCACGAGGGCCTCGCCCGCCGGGCCCGGCACGGAGCCGGACGTGAACCAGCGCGCCGCCGTGGTGTCGGCGACCGGCCCGGTGCCCTTCGCGCGCACCAGCGCGGCCCGGTCCCGCCAGCCCTCCGGGGTCCCGAAGCGGGCCGCGGCGCACAGGACCGCCAGCGAGCTCACCCGCTCCGGGTGGTGGATCGCCAGCCATGTCCCGACCGCGCCGCCCAGCGAGATGCCCGCGTACCCGAACCGCTCGATGCCGAGGGCGTCGGCGAGTTCCAGCACCATCCGCCCCAGGTCCGCGGTCGTGGCGTCCGGCGGCAGCAGCCCGGCCGGTGTGCCGCCGTGCCCGGGCAGGTCCCAGCGGACCACCCGGTGGTCGCGGGCGAGCGCGGGCACTTGGGCGTCCCACACCGCCAGTGACGTGCCCAGGCTCGGGCCCAGCAGCAGCGCGGGGCGCCCGGCCGCCCCGGCCGCCCCGGCGGGTCCGTCGACCCGGTGATGCAGCAGCCGTGCCCCCTCGGCACCGGCCGGTGTGCTGCCGCTCATGCGTCCTCCTGGGGTAAGGGCGTGCGGGGGTGCGGGCGTTCCGGGTCAGTGGGACCCGCCGGGCGGCGGGGGGTCGGGGCGGCGCAGGGCCCGGTCCACGAGGGCGGCCGCGGATCCGGTGTAGCGGGCGGGGTCGGTGAGGTCGCGCAGCCGGTCCTTGGGGAGGAGAGCCGCGAGGGCGGGGTCCTCGGCGAGGACGTCGTCGAGGTCGATACCCTCCTCGACGGCCCTGCGGGAGGCCCTCGCGAGCGCAGCCCCGGCCTCGTCGCGGCCGATCAGGGCCGCGAGCGCCGCGGCCAGGCGCTCGCTGACGACCAGACCGCCGGTCGCGTCGAGGTTGTCGCGCATGCGGTGCGGGTGGACGCGCAGTCCCCCGGCCAGTTCGGCGGCGGCGGCCGCCGCGCCGCCGGCGAGGCGCAGTGCCTCGCGCAGCGGCTGCCATTCGGCGTGCCAGGCCCCCGCGGGCCGTTCGTCCTCGGCGGCGAGGGAGTGGTACAGGACCGAGACGAGCGCGGGCACTTGGCGGGCCGCGGCGGCGATGAGCACGGCGCGCACGGGGTTGGCCTTGTGGGGCATGGCGGAGGAGTCCCCGCCGGTGCCCTCGGCGACCTCGCCGATCTCGGTGCGGGTCAGGACGAGGACGTCGGCCGCGAACTTCCCCAGCGCGCCCGCCGTGAAGGCGAGCGCGCCGCCGAGGTCGGCGACGGGGGTACGCAGGGTGTGCCAGGGCAGCCCGGGTTCGGCGAGCCCCGTCTCGGTGGCGTACGCGGCGGTCAGCCGCTCCCCCAGGTCGTGCGGAACCTCCTCCGCGGAGGCCGCCTCGGCGAAGGCGTGGAATGCCGCGAGGGTGCCCGCCGCGCCGCCCAGTTGGGCGGGCAGTGCGCCCCGGACGGCCGCCAGGCGGTCGTGGGCGTCGAGGACGAGGGCGCGCCAGCCCGCCGCCTTCAGCCCGAAGGTGGTGGGGACGGCGTGCTGGGTGAGGGTGCGCCCGGCCATGGGCGTGTCGCGGTGCTCGCGGGCCAGCCGTCCGAGCGCGCCGGCGGTGCGGGCGAGGTCGCCGAGCACGGGCTCCAGCGCACGCGAGGCCACCAGCATGGCGGCGGTGTCGACGATGTCCTGGCTGGTGGCACCGCGGTGCACGTAGGGCGCGGCGGCCTCGTCCCGGTCCGCCACGGCCGCCGTCAGGTCTGCCACCAGCGGGACGACGGGGTTGCCGCCGGAGCGGGCGCGCAGGGCGAGGTCGCGCGGGTCGTACCGGACGGTGTCGCCCGCCGCGGCCGTCACCGCGGCGGCCGCGGCGGCCGGCGCGAGACCCAGCGCGGCCTGCGCGCGGGTCAGCGCGGCCTCGGCGTCGAGCATGCCGCGGACGAACGCGGCATCGCCGGTCGCCTCCTCCACCGGCGTACCGGCCCGGCCCGGGGAGAGCAGGCCGGTGTCGGCGAAGGGGTCAGTCGAAGGCAAGGAAGACCGTCTCCTCATGCACTCCGTCGTACTGCAGGCGGATGTCGAAACGGTGGACGCCGTCGCCGTCCGGAGTGGCGAGCAGCGTGGCGCGCCGCTCCGGCTCCAGCGAGCCGAGCAGCGGGTCGCCGTCCGCGGCCTCCAGATAGGCGCGGGTGTGCAGGTGGTGCAGCAGGCCGCGGGCGAAGACGATCATCGACACGTACGGGACGCCGCCGGGCGGCAGCGTACGGAAGGCGTAGTGCCCGTCGGCGTCGGTGGGCACGCGGCCGAAGCCGGTGAAGACCAGCCCGTCGCGGCCGAGGACCGCGCCGTCCACGGGGTCGCGGCGCAGGGAGCCGGGGGCGCCGTGCCGGGAGCCGTCGGGGGCGGGCTGCCAGAGCTCGATCATCGCGTCGGGGACGGGCTGCCCCGCGCCGTCGTACACGTACCCGTGGACCGTGACCGCCCCGGGGTGGCCGGGAGGTGCCAGGTCCCCGCCCTTGGCGAAGGGCAGCGCGTAGCCGTAGAAGGGGCCGACCGTCTGCGAGGGCGTGGGGGCGTGGGGCGGGTTCATCGGCCCTCCTCGGCCCAGGTGGCGGCGGGTCCGTCCAGGACGATGTCCCAGCGGTAGCCGAGCGACCACTCCGGCGTGGACAGGTCGTGGTCGTAGGCGGCGACCAGGCGCTGCCGCGCGCGGTCGTCGGTGACCGACTGGAGGATGGGGTCGCCCGCGAAGAGCGGGTCGCCGGGGAAGTACATCTGCGTGACGAGGCGCTGGGTGAACGCCGTGCCGAAGAGCGAGAAGTGGATGTGGGCCGGGCGCCAGGCGTTGAGGTGGTTGCGCCAGGGGTAGGCGCCCGGCTTGATCGTGACGAACTCGTACGTTCCGTCCTCCCCGGTCAGCGTGCGCCCGAGCCCGGTGAAGCCGGGATCGAGCGGGGCCGGGTGGTCGTCGCGCTGGTGGGCGTAGCGGCCGGAGGCGTTGGCCTGCCAGATCTCGACGAGCTGGCCGCGCACGGGGCGGCCCCGGCGGTCCAGGACGCGCCCGGTGACCCGGATCCGCTCGCCGAGCGGCTCGCTCCGGTGCTGCCGGGTGAGGTCGTGGTCCAGTGCGGTGACGTCGGTGACGCCGAAGACGGGTCCCGACAGCTCCACGGCCTCGGGGTCGCCGCCGGCCGGACCGGCGGCGACCAGGGGGCGCTTCGGGTGCCGCAGCACGCTGCTGCGGTAGGGGGCGTAGCCACGCCGGGGGTGGTGCTCGACGGCCGCGCCGTCCGCGAGGCGCGCGGCGTACGCCTCGCGGGCCGCCGCGATCTCGCGGGAGATCTCGTCCTGCGTGAGCGGGGTGGCCATGCGCGCGCTCCTACCTCTCGAGGACGAGGGCGAGGCCCTGCCCGACGCCGATGCACAGGGCCGCCAGGCCGGTGCCGGAGCCCCGGGCGGCGAGCTGGTGGGCGACCGCGCCGGCGATGCGGGCGCCGGACGCGCCGAGCGGGTGGCCGACGGCGATGGCGCCGCCGCGCGGGTTGACCAGCGCCGGGTCCAGTTCGGGCCAGCCGGCCAGGCAGCCCAGCACCTGGGCGGCGAAGGCCTCGTTGAGCTCGACGGTGCTGAGGTCGCCGAAACCCTTGCCGGACTTCGCCAGTGCCTTGCGCACGGCCTCGACCGGGGCGAGGCCGAAGTAGTCGGGCTCGATGCCGGTGACCGCGGAGGCGCGGATGCGGGCGAGCGGTTCGCGGCCGGTGGCCCGCAGCCCCTCCTCGTCGACGACCAGCAGGGCGGCCGCGCCGTCGTTCAGCGGCGAGGAGTTGCCCGCGGTCACCGTCCCGCCGTCCTTGCGGAAGGCGGGCTTGAGGCGGGCGAGCGCCTCCATGGAGGTGGTGTCGCGGATGGTCTCGTCGCGGACGAGGTCCACGCCGTCCAGCGGCACGACCTCCGCGTCGTACAGACCGTCCTTCCACGCGCGGGCGGCCTTCTCATGGCTGGCCACGGCCCAGGCGTCCTGCTGCTCGCGGGTGATGCCGTGCCGGTCGGCGATCAGCTCGGCGCTCTCGCCGAGCGGGATGGTCCACCGCGGGTCCATCCGCGGGTTGACCATGCGCCAGCCCAGGGTGGTGGAGTACATCTCCTGGTGGCCGGCGGGGAAGGCGCGTTCGGGCTTGGGCAGCACCCAGGGAGCGCGGCTCATGGACTCCACGCCGCCGGCTATGGCGACGGAGACGTCGCCGACCGCGACCGCGCGGGCGGCCTGGATGACCGCTTCGAGGCCGGAGCCGCAGAGCCGGTTGACGGTGGTGCCGGGGACGGTGACGGGCAGTCCGGCCAGCAGGACGGCCATGCGCGCGACGTCGCGGTTGTCCTCGCCCGCGGCATTGGCGTCGCCGAAGAACACGTCGTCGACACGGGCCGGGTCGAGGTCGGGGGTCCGGGCCATGAGCGAGCCGACGACGTGCGCGGCGAGGTCGTCCGGGCGGACGCCCGAGAGGGCGCCGCCGTACTTGCCGACCGGGGTGCGGACGGCGTCGACGATGTAGACCTCGCGCAGGTGCTGGCTCATGACAGGGCTCCTCGGCCTGTGGCGGCGACGGCGGTGTCGCCGGTGTCTCGGGTGGTGCGGACCGGGGCGGCGGTCCTCTCCAGGATCTCCTCCACGGCGACGCCGGGGGCCGTCTCGACGAGGACGAGTCCGTCGCCGGTGACGTCGAGCACGCCGAGGTCGGTGATGATCCGGTCGACGCACGCCTTCCCGGTGAGCGGCAGGGCGCACTCCTGGAGGATCTTGGGGCTGCCGTCCTTGGCGGTGTGGGTCATGGTGACGATGACGCGCCGGGCGCCGTGCACGAGGTCCATGGCACCGCCGATGCCGGTGACCAGCTTGCCGGGAATCGCCCAGTTGGCCAGGTCGCCGCGGGCGGAGACCTGCATGGCGCCGAGCACGGCGGTGTCGATGTGGCCGCCGCGGATCATGCCGAAGGACAGCGCGGAGTCGAAGAACGCGGCGCCGGGCAGGACGGTGACGGTCTCCTTGCCGGCGTTGATCAGGTCGGGGTCGACCTCGTCCTCGTACGGGAAGGGGCCGGTGCCCAGGATGCCGTTCTCCGACTCCAGGACGACCTCGACGCCCGGGGGGAGGTGGTTGGGGATCAGCGTCGGCAGTCCGATGCCGAGGTTGACGTATTCGCCGTCGCGCAGTTCCAGCGCCGCGCGGGCGGCCATCTCGTCGCGTGTCCAGGCCATCAGGCCGACGCCTCCCTCGGGGTGACCGTGCGGAACTCGATCTTCTTGTCGGCGGCCTGTCCGGGGGTGAGGGCGACGACCCGCTGCACGAAGATGCCCGGCAGGTGGACCTGGTCGGGGTCGAGCTCACCGGGCTCGACCAGTTCCTCGACCTCGGCGACGGTCACACGGCCGGCCATGGCGGCGAGCGGGTTGAAGTTGCGGGAGGACTTCGCGAAGACCAGGTTGCCGTGCCGGTCGCCCTTCGCGGCGCGGACCAGCGCGAAGTCGGTGGTGATGCCGCGCTCCAGGACGTATGCGACGCCGTCGAACTCGCGGACCTCCTTGGGCGGGGAGGCCACGACCACCCCGCCCTCGCCGTCGTACCGCCAGGGCAGGCCGCCGTCGGCGACCTGCGTGCCGACGCCGGCGGGCGTGTAGAAGGCGGGGATGCCGCAGCCCCCGGCGCGCAGGCGCTCGGCGAGGGTGCCCTGCGGGATGAGTTCGAGCTCCAGCTCGCCGGCCAGGTACTGGCGGGCGAACTCCTTGTTGGCGCCGATGTAGCTGCCGGTCACCCGGGCGATGCGGCCGGCGGCGAGCAGGACGGCGAGGCCGGAGTCCAGGGCGCCGCAGTTGTTGGAGACGACGGCGAGGCCGCCGGTCCCGGCGTCGTGGACGGCCTGGATGAGCGTGTTGGGCACGCCGCTCAGGCCGAAACCGCCGACGGCCAGCGACGCCCCGTCATGGACGTCCGCCACGGCCTCGGCGGCCGAGGCGACCACCTTGTCCATCCCGTGCCACCTCTTGTTCGCCTGGTGAACTTAAGTTCACAATTATCGATGGCCGAGTGTGATCCTCCGGCGCCCGCTCTGTCAACGTGCCGGAGCGGTACGGTTTCGACGACATATCTCCGTGCTGGAGCGCCCATGACATCCCCCGCACCCGCCACCGCCCTCCCGCCGCGGGAGGCCGTGGGCCCCCTCGTCCGGGGACTCGCCGTACTGCGCGGGCTCGCGGCGGCCGACGGACGGCGCTCGGTGGGCGACCTCGTACGGGACACCGGACTCGCCCGCTCCACCGTGGACCGGGTGGTCAGCACCCTCACCCGCACCGGCTACCTGCGCCTGGAGGGCCGCGACGCCGTCCTCGCACCCCGGCTGATGGAACTGGGCAACGCCTACCTGGCCGCCAGCCGGCTGCCCGACCTCCTGGGACCGCTCGCCGACGCACTGGCGGACGGCCTGGACGAGTCGGTGTCCATCGCGGTGCCCGACGGGGACGGCGTGCGCTTCGTGCACCAGGTCACCCGGCGCCGCGCCATGTCGCTGACCTTCCGGCTGGGCGATCTGCTGCCCGCCGAACGGGGCGCCCCCGGCGCGCTGTTCGCCTGCGGGTGGGGCGCTGCCGAGTGGGACCGCTGGCGGCGGCGCCGGGCGGCCGACCCCCACGGCGCGGGCTTCCCCGCCCTGCCGGAGGGCCACGACGAGGGCGCCGCCTCCTTCGAGGAGCGCGTCCGGGCCGCCGGGGAGCACGGCTGGTCGGCGGACGACCAGCTCATCGAGCCCGGCCTGATCGCCGTCGCCGTACCGGTGCGCGACCCGGCCGGCACCACGATCTGCGCGGTGAGCGTGGTCAGCCACACCAGCAGGCACAGCGCCGACTCGCTGCGGGCGGCGGTCCTGCCCCGGCTGCGCGCAACGGTCGCCGCGATGGAGCGGGCGCTCGCCGCCCCCGCCGGACCGCCCGCCGCCGCGTCCGGCCCGGTCCCGGCGGCCTGGACGCGGGCCTCCAAGCAGGAGCTCGGGCCGGAGTTCGTGGAGTCCCTGGCCCGCGGGCTCGCCGTGCTCACCGCGTTCGGCGAGGGCCGCTCCGCGCTGCCTCTGACCGCCGTCGCCGAGGCCACCGGCCTGGCCCGGGCCACCGCGCGCCGCTCGCTGATCACCCTGGAGCACCTGGGCTACGTCGCCGCCGACGAGCGGCTCTTCCGGCTCACCCCGCACGTGATGGAGCTCGGCTGCGCCCACCTGTCCCGCCTGCCCCTGTCCCAGATCGCCGCGCCGCACCTGGTCGGCCTCGTGGCGCACGTGCACGACTCCGCCTCCATGGCCGTGCTGTCGGGCACGGACATCCAGTACGTGGCCAGGGTCCCCACCGTCCGCATCATGAGCGTCAACATCACCGTCGGCACCCGTTTCCCCGCGTACGCCACCGCGATGGGCCGGGTCCTCCTCGCGGGCCTGCCCGCCGGCGAACGCGCCGACCTGCTCGCCCACACCGACCGCACCGCCCTCACCCCGCACACCGTCACCGGCCTGCGGGCCCTGAACGAGGTCCTCGACGTGGCCGCCGCGGACGGCCACGCGCTGGTCAGCGAGGAACTGGAGGAGGGTCTGCGGTCCATCGCGGTCCCCGTCCGCGACGGCACCGGCCGGGTCGTGGCCGCCGTCAACGTCTCGATGCACGCCAGCCGCCGCACCGTGGAGCAGTCCCGCGCCGACCTCCTCCCCCCGCTCCGCGCGGCCGCCGCCCGCATCGAGGAGGACCTGCGCGTCGTGGGCCGCTACGCCCGCGTCGCCGTCTCCTGACCCGCCGCGTCACAGGAGCGGGGTGGAAGGGTCCACGTTCCACTCACGGGGCAGGTCGCTCCCGCAGAAGACGCACACGAAGTCGTCCTCCCGCACGATCCCGCGCTCCCCGCACCCGGTGCAGCGCCGGAAGACCACCGCGTGCGTGAAGCCGGCCGGACGCCCGATCGCGGCACGGTCCAGGGCGCGGGCCACCGCCGGCCAGGACCCGGTGTCCGGGCAGTACCCGGTCGAGAGGTTGCTGACCTCGACGGCCGCCCACTGCCCGGCCGTCCCCAGGAAGGCCATCTCCCCCGCCCCCAGCACTTCGCCGCCGCCGGCGCACGCCACGTGCTCACTGCGGCGCGGCGCCAGGCGCAGCACACCGGCGACGTCCACGATGTAGGTGAAGGGCTCCGCCAGGTCCGCGGCCGTCTGCTCCGCGGCCCACGCGGCGAAGTCCCCCGCGCGGCGGATCGGCCGTCCCGCGGTTCCCGGCCGCACGGCCGCCCGCAGGGCCGCCGGTCCGACATAGCGGTAACACCGCACTGCGTCGTCCACGCCGCCACGGTAGAGCGTCCGCCGCGGCGGCGGGAACCGGGGCCGCGGAGCGTGCGTGATCACAGGGCATGATCTCGAAGCACACGACGGGGCCGGCACTTGTCCACCTCACCATGGTGTGGCTCATGGGCTCCGCGCTCACCGCGGTCGGTTTTTTTGTGGTGGGCGTCGGGTTGTTCGCCGGCGGGGCCACGGCGGGAGCGGTCGCCGCCCTCTGCTGGGCGCCGGTCGCGGTGGCGCTGCTCGCAGCGCCGGGGTTCGCGGCGCGCCACCTGATACCGGTGACAAAGCGGCGCGGCGGGGTCTGGGCGTGGGCCGCCGCCGTGTTCGGGGCGGGCACGGCCGGGGCGCTGATCGCCGTGGCGGTGCGCCTGCATGCCGACGGCCTGCGGAACGGGTTCGTGCTGTACGTCTCGGGAGGGGTCTGTTACGCGCTGGCCGCCGCGTTCTTCCTTCCCGGCGCCCGGACGCGGATCGCCGCTGTCGTCGCGGCGGCCCTGTTCGCCACCGGCGGGGCCTGGACCGCCTGGGACGCCGGACGGCCCCCCACGCTCGGCACCTGGCTCCGCGCGAACGACGTGGACCGGGCCCTGCTGCGCGTGGGCGACGCCCCGCCGGGCTACGCGCTGAGCGTGCGGGGCGCGAGCGAGGACGGTTTCGGCGCCGACTACGAACGCCCCGGCACCACGGCCCTGCACCTCGCCGTCGAACGCACCGGCGAGGACACCCGGCGCGTGGACGCGCGCGGCTGCCCCGTCCCCTTCGGCGAGACGATCCGCTGCACGGACGACGGCGGGGGCCGGCTGCTCGTCACGTACGAGAGCGGCTATGAACGACGTGAACTGCGGCTGCACCGCGGCGGCCTGGTCTGCACCGTGACCCTCCACGAGACCGGCCCCGGGCCGGGTCTCGCGGCAGCCCGCCGTATCCTGTCCACCCTCCGGCCCGCGACCGACGCCGAACTCGCCCCGCTGACACAGCTGCCCATGCGCGACTGACCCGCCGTGACCGTGATGCGCTCAGAGCACCCCGATCCGGTGCAGCACCCGGATCTGGGCCGGGGACGGCCACAGCGGCCAGGAGAGGTAGCAGACGCCGCCGGTGCCGCCGCGGACCTGGCCGTCGGCGGCGTAGCGCTTCGTCCTCAGCCAGTTGGTCTCGAACTGCGCCCGCGGGTAGACCCGGCGCACGGCCTCGTCGTCGCGGCTCGCGGGGTCGTTGACGATCACATCACCCTCGGGGGTGAATCCGATGACGCACATCAGATGACCGGAGGTGCCGTAGCCCGCCCCGTCCAGTTCGGTGGCCAGGAAGGACTGGGACGTCATCACCGGGATGCCGGCCCGGATCAGCCGCTCCACGTCGTGCAGGCCGTGCAGGCGCGTCACGGTCGCGACGAGGCCGGGGTAGGTGGCGGTGTAGGCGGTGTTGAAGGGCCAGTTGCCGCAGCCCTCGTACTGGTAGTCGTAGGTGAAGCGGGCGGCGTGGTCGACCTGCGGGTCCTCGTAGGAGGGGTCGACCCAGGCGAGGTCGTCCTCGTCCGGTCCGCGGCCCCAGTACTCGACGACCATCTGCGAGGAGGTGGGGCTGCACCAGGCCTCGCCGCCGTTGTCGTACTCCGGGTACTGGCCCTTGTGGATCTCCTGGGAGTAGCGCGGCACGGGCAGTTCGATGCCGCGCGCCACGCCGGGCTCGGAGGCGGGCACGGTGAAGCGGTCGGGGATGTCGGAGGCCATCGCGCCGACCCGCCAGACGGTGGGGGTCGCGCGGCTGCCGGGGCGGCGCAGGAGCGTCAGGCGCAGCCGGTACCAGGCCAGGCGCACGCCGGACGCGGGGTCGGTGACGGCGAGGGTGTCGGTCGAGACGCCGCTCCTGGCGTCGGCCTGGCCGTCCACCGAGGTGCGCCGGATGTCGGCGTCGCCGGAGGCCCAGCGGCCCATGACGTACCAGGGGGTCGTGCTGCCGTCGGTGTAGGCGGCGCGCAGTTCCACCTGGATCCAGGTCTCCGCGGGGGTGCGGGCGTTCCAGGAGGCGACGATCTCGGTCGCGGGGTTGCGCGGGGTGTGGACCGGCGAGGTCCACGTGGCGGTCTCCCACGTCTCGGTGATCCCGGTGTGCGGGTCGGCGTACTCCAGGACGCCGGAGGGCCTGCCGATGGAGATGCCGGGGCGGGGACCGGGTTCGACGCAGGTTCCGCTGCCGTCGCCGCTGTGCCAGTCGGACCAGCGGGTCCATGCGTGGTGGTCCACGGGGGCCTCGTCCTGATCGCCGTACGGGTACGGGCCGGGCCTGCCGCCCGCCGGGCCCGGGGCACAGGGGCGGTTCCCGCCGCCGGCGGCAGAGGCCCTGGGTGCTGCCGCGGTGCTCGCCACCGCGAGGGCGGCGGCGAGCACCGCGCGGCGTGGGGCGATTCGTGTCATGGGCGGTCCCCCTGTCCTGAGCTCGGACGACAGCGGGTCAACTGTCGTCCCGCACGGGCCTTTCGGCCATCGGTTCCGGCACATTGGAGCATGTTCGCCGGGCGATGCCATCGAATGCAGCCAAGGGACACGCCAAAAATGTGTCAAGGATATCGGCATCGTTTCGCGCGCATTACTCATATTGACTTACCAGAAAAAATGCGAACGGAGTGTCATCCACGCACCCCGCATGGCGGATGAGAATCTTGCGCTTCTGGCCATGTCGACGCCGCTCCGGAGGAAGCCTGATGACACTCGGTGCCGTCAGAAGCAAGCGCACGCTGGCCGGTCTGGCCGTCCTTTTCACCGGGGCGGCGGGCTGGCAGGCGCCGGCCGGAGAGGCGGCCGTGGCACCCACCGCGCAATGCGCCACGTCCGTGCCGTTCCGCTCCGGCACCAGCGGTTACCACACCTTCCGCATCCCAGCCGTCCTCCGGATCGGCAAGAGCACCGTGCTCGCGTTCGCCGAGGGCCGCCGCAATTCGGCGAGCGACGAGGGCGACATCGACGTGGTGCTGCGCCGCTCGCTGGACGGCGGCTGCACCTGGCAGCCCATGCGCGTCATCGCCCGCGGCGGGGGCCAGGCGTTCGGCAACCCCACCCCGGTCGCCGACCCGAAGACCGGCCGCATCGTGCTGCTGATCTGCCGCACCGTCGGCAATCTGACGAAGGCTCAGCTCGGTGGCGCCTCCCAGGCGGTCTACGACGCCCGGCAGGTCTGGGAACTGCACAGCGACTCCGGTGGGGGCAAGTGGTCCGCGCCCCGGCAGATCACCAAGAGCGTCAAACCCGACAACTGGCGCTGGTATGCCACCGGACCCGGCCACGCCATCGCCCTGCGCAGCGGTCCGCACGCCGGGCGCCTGCTCGTCCCGGCCAACCACACCGCCGTCGTCGACGGCGAGGTGGTGCACGGCGCCCACGCCCTCTACAGCGACGACCACGGCAGGACCTGGCACATCGGCTTCGTCGAGGAGGTCCCCGGCGGCTGGATCAACCTCAACGAGACCAGCCTGGCCGAACTGCCGGACGGCCGGATCTACATCAACAGCCGCGACGACGGCGGCTTCTCCAACGCCTCGCGGGCCAACGCCTACAGCACCGACGGCGGGGAGAGCGTGGAGGGCAGCTTCGAGCCCCAGGAGGCCCTGGAAGGGCCCGAGGTGCAGGGCAGCGTCCTGCAGCTGCCCGGCGGGCCGCTGGTGTACTCCGGACCGTCCGATCCGGGGGCGCGCGCCGCCATGGCGCTCAGGACGAGCAACGACGGCGGCATCTACTGGGAGCAGGCCTGGCTGGCGAACAGTCACCCCGCCGCGTACTCCGACCTGGTGGACTTGGGGGGTGGCACGGTGGGGCTGCTCTACGAGACGGGAACCACTTCTCCGTACGAAACCCTGACCTTCAACCGGCTCACCTCGTGACCGGATCCGGCGGGCGCCCACATTCGGGTGGCGTGCACGTCGTCGGCCGGGGTCACCAACGAATCTCTAAGGAGAACGCCATGAAGCGCATCGCGAAGGCCGCGGCCGTGACCGCTGTCGCCGGTGTGACCGTGCTCGGGGGCGCCACCGGCGCCTTCGCCGGCGGCCACGGCGGCGGCTTCGGCGGCCACGGCGGCGGCGGTGCCCACGCGCGTGCCGCGGCCATCGGCTCGCCCGGCATCCTGAGCGGCAACGTCGTCCAGGTGCCCGTGAACATCCCGATCAACGTCTGCGGCAACGGCATCAACGCCGTCGCGCTGCTCAACCCGGTGGCCGGCAACGTCTGCGTCAACCGCTGACACCACGGAACGGCGCGAGGGGCGTACCGGAATCGTCCGGTACGCCCCTCGCCGTGTTCCGGGTCGCTTTCCCCGCCGGGGAATTCATCCCCCGGGGAAACCGCTCAGGAGGATTGCGCGGCCATTTCCTCGGCCAGCGCGGCCGCGAAGGAGTCCACGTCCTCCTCGGTGGTGTCGAACGAGCACATCCAGCGCACCTCGCCGGTGGACTCGTCCCAGAAATAGAAGCGGTAGCGCTTCTGCAGCCGTTCGCTGACCTCACGCGGCAGCAGCGCGAAGACCGCGTTCGCCTGGACGGGCCGGACGACCGTCACGCCGTCGACGTCCCGTACGGCCGCCTCCAGGCGGCGGGCCATCGCGTTGGCGTGACGGGCGCTGCGCAACCACAGGTCGCCGGTGAGCAGCGCCTCGAACTGCACCGAGACGAAGCGCATCTTCGAGGCCAGCTGCATCGACAGCTTGCGCAGGTGCTTCATCGCCCGGACCCGCTCCGGGTTCAGCACGACCACGCACTCGCCCAGCAGCAGCCCGTTCTTGGTGCCGCCGAAGGAGAGCACGTCCACACCCGCGTCGGTGGTGAACTCCCGCAG
Organism: Streptomyces sp. NPDC088732; assembly: GCF_044751205.1. Lineage (NCBI taxonomy): Bacteria > Bacillati > Actinomycetota > Actinomycetes > Kitasatosporales > Streptomycetaceae > Streptomyces > Streptomyces sp. NPDC088732. Next base: position 32,717 of record NZ_JBIVLI010000014.1, on the reverse strand, counting down.
CGGTACGCCGAGGCCGGCGGCCGCGTTGGCGATCCGCGAGCCGTCCAGATGGACGGCGAGACCGCGCTCGTGCGCGTGCTCGCAGATCGCCCGGATCTCCTCGGGGGTGTAGCAGGTGCCCAGTTCGGTGGTCTGGGTGATCGAGACGACCTGCGGCTGCGCGCGGTGCTCGTCGTCGAAGCCCCAGGCCTCCCGGTCGATCAGCTCGGGGGTGAGCTTGCCGTCCGGGGTGGGCACGGTGAGCAGCTTGAGACCGCCCATGCGCTCGGGGGCGCCGCCCTCGTCCACGTTGATGTGGGCGGAGGCCGCGCAGATCACGGCGCCCCAGCGCTCGGTGAGCGCCTGGAGCGAGACGACGTTGGCGCCGGTGCCGTTGAAGACGGGGAACGCCTGCGCCCGCGGGCCGAAGTGGGCGCGGAAGACGTCCTGCAGGTGCAGGGTGTACTCGTCGTCCCCGTAGGCGACCTGGTGGCCGCCGTTGGCGAGGGCGAGCGCCGCCAGTACCTCGGGGTGGACGCCCGCGTAGTTGTCGCTCGCGAAACCGCGCGTGCTCGGGTCGTGGTGGCGGACGGCGTCCGTCGGGAGATCGGTCACGGGCGGGGTGTCAGCCACTGGCGGGTTCCGTTCACTTCCTCGGCGGGCCGGCTCCACACGTCGGCGATGGCGTCGGCCAGGTCGGTCACATCGGTGAAGCCCGCGAACTTGGCGTTCGGGCGCTCCTCGCGCATTGCATCATGCACGAGCGCCTTGACCACCAGCACCGTGGCGGCGGCGGTCGGCGGCTGCTCCCCCGCCGCCTTGCGGAAGGAGTCGCCGAGTGCCAGCGTCCACGCCTCGGCGGCGGCCTTGGCGGCGGAGTAGGCCGCGTTGCCGGCCGTCGGCTTGGTGGCGCCGGCCGCGCTGATCAGCACGTACCGCCCGGCGGGGGCGGCCAGCAGCGCGTCGTGGAAGGCGAGCGAGGTGTGCTGGACGGTGCGGATCAGCAGCCTCTCCAGGAGGTCCCAGTCCGCGAGGTCGGTCTCCGGGAAGGATGCCGAGCCGCGCCAGCCGCCGACGAGGTGGACCACTCCGTCGACACGGCCGTGCTCCTTCTCGATCCGGCCGGCCCACTCCTTCGTCGCGGCCGGGTCCAGCAGATCGACGACGTCCCCGGTGATGACGGCGCCGCCCGCACCGGCCCGCGCGAGGTCGACGGCCTCGGAGAGCCGCTCCGCGCTGGCGTCGGCGCCGACCACGCGGGCGCCCGCGCGGGCGAGCCGCTGGAGGGTGGCGCGTCCGGCGGGTCCGCCGGCCCCCGCCACCGCGATCACGGCCCCGGCCAGGGGTCCCCTGGCCGTCTCGCCGGCTTCCGTCATCTGCGCCGCCTCCTTCGCTGCATGGGTCACGCGGCCACCCGGCCCGTGCCGTGGGCGGTGATGCCCTTGGTCGAGGCGATCACATCACGGAGCTTCTTGGCCAGGGCCTCGTAGAACATGCTGAGCGGGAACTCGTCGGCCAGCACCTCGTCCACGAGCTTGCGCGGCGGCAGGCCGAGGTCGAGGGCGTCCGGGCCCTTGGCCCACACCGAGCCGGGGTGCGGGGACAGGTAGCCGGAGACGAGGTCGTAGGCGGCGAACCAGTGGACGAGCTTGGGGCGGTCGATGCCGTCCCGGTACAGCTGCTCGATCTCGCCGCAGAGCTGGTTGGTCACCTGGGGGGCGCGCTCCCAGTCGATGCGGAGCTTGTTGTCCGTCCAGCGCACGGCGTCGTGCTTGTGCAGGTAGGCGAAGAGCAGCTGGCCGCCGAGCCCGTCGTAGTTGCGGACGCGGTCGCCGGTGACCGGGAAGCGGAAGAGCCGGTCGAAGAGGATCGCGTACTGGACGTAACGGCCCATGCCGTGGCCCTCGGCCTCCAGCTTCACGGCCTCCTTGAAGGTCGTGAGGTCGCAGCGCAGCTCCTCCAGGCCGTACATCCAGAACGGCTGGCGCTGCTTGATCATGAAGGGGTCGAAGGGCAGGTCGCCGTGGCTGTGGGTGCGGTCGTGGATCATGTCCCACAGCACGAAGGTCTGCTGGCTGAGGTCCTGGTCCGCCAGCAGTTCCTCGGCGTCCTCGGGCAGCGCCACGCCGAGGGTGTCCACGGCGGCGCGGCTCACGGCGCGGAAGCGCGCGGCCTCGCGGTCGCAGAAGATGCCGCCCCAGGTGAAGCGCTCGGGGGCCTCGCGCACGGCGACGGTCTCGGGGAAGAGCACCGCGGAGTTCGTGTCGTACCCGGGCGTGAAGTCCTCGAAGGTGATCGGCACGAACAGCGGGTTGTCGTAGCGGGTGCGCTCCAGCTCGGACAGCCACTCCGGCCACACCACGCGCAGCGCGACGGCCTCCAGATTGCGGTCCGGGTTGCCGTTCTGGGTGTACATCGGGAACACCACGAGGTGCTCCAGGCCGTCGGTGCGCTCGGCGGCGGGGTGGAAGGCGAGCAGGGAGTCCAGGAAGTCGGGGACCGCGTAGCCGCCGTCGGACCAGCGCCGCAGGTCCTTGACCAGGGCCTGGTGGTAGGCCGTGTCGTGCGGGAGCAGCGGGGAGAGGTCCTCCACGGCGCGGACCACGCGGTCCAGCGCGCTGTCGACGACCGCGCGCTGCGGCGCGTCCTGCGCGGAGAAGTCGATGGAGCCGTCCTTGAGCTGCCAGGGGCGGATCTCCTCCACCGCCCGCTTCAGGACCGCCCAGGCCGGGTGCCGGACAACACCGCCGCCGGATGCACCGGTCCCGCTGGTGCCCGTGCTGTCGTTCGACGCCGTCGCCGGCGACAGGATTTCCGTCATGACCCCTCCTTCACAGAAGAACCTCTTGTATGGCCACCGTATATAGGCCTGCTTCTTCCATTCAAGGGGAGCCGGAGGAAAATCTTCCGCACAAGGCCAACATCACCGCGATTCTTCCTGTGGGCGGGCGCGCCGTTCACCCGGCGTTCGGCCCGCCGCCGCAAGGGCCCGCTAGGCTGCCCGGTGTACGTCGGCCCTGCGCAAGCACCAGCACCGGAAGCGATCCGTCTTGAGCTTCTTCACCGTCGGTCACCGCGGTGTCATGGGCGTCGAGCCCGAGAACACCCTCCGCTCCTTCGTCCGCGCCGAGCGCGAGGGACTGGACCAGATCGAGCTCGACCTGCACCTGAGCAAGGACGGCGCCCTGATCGTCATGCACGACGAGAAGGTCGACCGCACCACCGACGGCTCCGGTTTCGTCAGCGACCTCACCCTGGCCGAGCTGCGCGGCCTCGACGCGGGCCGCGGTGAGCGCGTGCCGGTCTTCGAGGAGGTCGTCGACGCGGTCTCCAGGCCCATCCAGGCCGAGATCAAGGACGTCGCCGCCGCACGCGTCCTCGCGGACGTCCTGCGCGAGCGCGACCTGGTCGAGCGGGTCGACGTGCTGTCCTTCCACGACGCGGCCCTCGCCGAGATCCACGAGCGCCTGCCGGAAGCCCGCACCGTCCTGGTCGCCGAGGGCCCGATGGGCTCCGAGATCATCCCCCGGGCCCAGGCCGTCGGCGCCCGCCTCGTCAGCCTCAGCCTGCGGCGCATCAGCCTCGCCCTGGTCCAGGAGTGCCACCGCGCCGGCCTCTCCGTGATCGCCTGGACGGTCAACACCCCGCGCGAACTCGCCCTCGCCCATGCCCTCGGCCTGGACGGCGCGGTCACCGACGTCCCCGAGGTCAAGCGCGCGGTCGACACCGGCCTCACGGACTGGTAGCCGGCAACACGCCGGACACAATCGTCCGGCATACGGGATCGCCGCGTTTTGGCGTGGACAGTGCCCGCCCGGCGGTGCCAAGGTCCCGCCATGCCTCACGCTCCCGCGTCCTCGCGCCTCGCCGCCGCGGCGGCCGTCTCCGTCCTCGTCCTCACCGCGGCGGCGTGCGCGCCGCAGGAGGACTCCGCCCCGGGCGGCACCGGGGCGGCCACGTCCGGGCCCCCGGGATCCGCACCGGCCGCCGCCTCGTGCTCGCCGTCCGCGCTGCGCACCCGGACCACGGGCAAACTGACGATCGGCACCGACAATCCGGCCTACGCCCCCTGGTTCGAGGACAACGAACCGGCCAACGGCAAGGGGTACGAGTCGGCGGTCGCCTACGCGGTGGCCCGGCAGCTCGGCTACGACCAGGCAGCCGTCACGTGGCAGCCGGTCGCCTTCAACAACGCCTTCGCGCCCGGCGCCAAGACCTTCGACTTCGACCTCAACCAGATCTCGATCACCGACGAGCGCCGCAAGGCCGTCGACTTCTCCTCCGGCTACTACGACGTCCGTCAGGCCGTCATCGCCCTCAAGGGCTCCCCGGCCGCGTCCGCCACGACCGTCGCGGCACTGAAGAAGGTCAAGCTGGGCGCCCAGATCGGCACCACGAGCCTCGACGTCATCAACGACCGGATCAGGCCCACCGCCGCCGCGGCCGTCTACCAGAAGAACGACCTCGCGGTCAGCGCGCTCAAGAACGGCCAGGTGGACGCCATCGTCCTCGACCTGCCCACCGCCTTCTACATCACGTCCGCCGAACTGGAGGACGCCCGGATCGTCGGCCAGTTCGACACCACCGGCGGCACGCCGGAGCAGTTTGGGCTCGTGCTGGACAAGGGCAGCCCGCTCACCCCCTGTGTCAGCCGCGCGGTCGACGTCCTGCGGTCCGACGGCACGCTGGCGAAGCTCGAGCAGCAGTGGCTGTCCGACGCGGTCGACGCCCCGGTTCTCAAGTGACCCTGGGCGAGAGCGTCCACAAGGACGCGCACCCGTACACGCCGTCGCAGCGGCGGATCGCGCGCGAACGCCACAAACGCCTCCGGACCCGCCGTTCCGCGGGCATCGCCACCGCCAGCACCCTCGTCACGGCCGTGCTGCTGTACCTCGCCGTCACCCGCTCCCCCGGCTGGCCCCGGGTGCGGGAGACCTTCCTGAGCGGCCACTACGCGCGCGAGGCACTGCCCAAGGTCCTCGACGGGCTGCTGCTCAACCTGCGGCTGCTGGTCGTGTGCGGCGCGATCGTGCTCGTCGTCGGACTGCTGCTGGCCGTCGCCCGCACCCTGCGCGGACCCGTGCTCTTCCCCCTGCGCGCGCTGGCCGTGGCCTACGTCGACTTCTTCCGGGGGCTGCCGCTGATCATCTGCCTGCTGACGGTGATCTACGGCGTCCCGGCCCTGCGTCTCCAGGGAGTGCCCACCGACCCGGTGGTACTCGGCGGCGCCGGCCTGGTGCTCACCTACTCCGCGTACGTGGCCGAGGTCTTCCGGGCCGGCATCGAGAGCGTCCACCCCAGCCAGCGGGCGGCCGCGCGCTCCCTCGGGCTGAGCGGCGCGCAGACCCTCCGGTACGTCGTGCTCCCGCAGGCCGTACGGCGTGTCGTACCCGCACTCCTCAACGACCTGGTGTCCCTGCAGAAGGACACGGGCCTGGTCTCCATCGCCGGGGTCGTCGACGCCGTCTACGCGGCGCAGATCATCGCCGGCCGGAGCTTCAACTACACCCCGTACATCGTCGCGGGGCTCGTGTTCGTCGCGCTCACCATCCCGATGACGCGCTTCACCGACTGGGTCACCGCGCGGATGAACCGCCGCGAGTCGCAAGGAGGAACCGTATGACCGGCGCACCCGTGCTGCGGCTGGAGTCCGTGCGCAAGACCTTCGGCGGGACCCCGGTGCTGCGTGACGTCGGCCTGGAGGTGGCGCCGCACAGCGTCACCGTCCTGATCGGCGCGTCCGGCTCCGGCAAGTCCACCCTGCTGCGCTGCGCCAACCTCCTGGAGGAGATCGACGACGGCGCGATCTTCCTGGACGGCGAGGAGATCACCCACCCCGGCGTCGACCCGGACACGGTGCGGCGGCGCATCGGCGTGGTCTTCCAGGCGTACAACCTCTTCCCGCACATGACCGTGCTGGACAACATCACCCTCGCGCCGCGCCGGGTGCACCGCGTGGCCCGCGCGGAGGCGGAGGCGCGGGCCCACGAGCTGCTGGCCAGGCTCGGGCTGGACGGCAAGGCGCGCGAGTACCCGGACCGGCTCAGCGGCGGACAGCAGCAGCGCGTGGCGATCGCCCGCGCGCTGGCCGGCAGGCCCCGGCTGCTCCTGCTCGACGAGATCACCGCCGCGCTCGACCCCGAACTCGTCGGGGAGGTGCTCGGCGTCGTGCGCGACCTCAAGGACGAGGGGATGACGATGCTGATCGCCACGCACGAGATGGGCTTCGCCCGCGACGTCGCCGACCAGGTGTGCTTCCTGGACGGCGGCATCGTTCTGGAACAGGGCACGCCCGAGCGGGTCTTCGGCGCTCCCGAGCAGGAGCGCACCCGGCGCTTCCTGTCCCGGATCGTCGAGGCGGGGCGGCTCTGAGCCGCCGCCGGCCGTGCTCAGCCCAGCTTCTTCACCAGCAGCTCGAAGGCCAGGTCGTCACGGGTGGGCAGGCCGAAACGGGCGTCGCCGTACGGGAAGGGGCTGATGGAGCCGGTGCGCTCGTAACCGCGGCGCACGTACCAGGCGATCAGTTCCTCGCGCTGGGTGATCACGGTCATGTGCATCGCGTCGGCGCCCCACTCCTCACGCGCGAAGCGCTCCGCCTCGGCCAGCACGGTCCTGCCGAGCCCGCCGCCCTGCAGGCCCGGGCGGACGGCGAACATGCCGAAGTAGGCGTGCCCGTCCCGGTTCTCCAGCTGGCAGCAGGCCACGACCGCGCCGTCCGACTCGGCCACCAGCATCCGGCTGCGCTCGCCGCCGACGACCGCCGAGACCCCCTCGGGGTCGGTCCGCTGGCCCTCCAGGAGGTCCGCTTCCGTCGTCCAGCCGGCCCGGCTCGCGTCGCCGCGGTACGCCGACTCGACCAGCGCGACCAGGGCCGGCACATCGGCGGAGGTGGCGGTGCGGAACACGGGGCTGACGACGGGCGGTGCGCTCTCCATGGCGGGGTCCTCTCGGGTGCGGCGGCTCGACCCGAGGCTAGCCGGTCTCCTCGGGCGGCGGCACGAAACCCCGGGCCCGCGCGTGCTCGGTGAACTCCGCGGGCGGCGCGCAGCCGTGCACCCGCACCCAGTGCTCCCAGGCCAGGTCCCAGGTCCAGGTGCCGTCGGTCGCCAGCCCGGGACGGATGGTGTCGTACGGATCGCTCGCGAGGGGATCCCACGCAAAGCTCACGGCGATGACGATGATGCTGCCCCCGGCCAGATAGCGCGCCAGGGGATCGCGCAGTTCCTCCGCGAGGCTGCCAGGTACCAGTTCCACCCGGGGCAGGTCCGGCCCCTCCACCGCCTCGAACATGGCGACCGCCTCGGCCTCCCCGGCCCGGAAGGGAGCCCGGGTGATGACGGGCCGGCCCAGGGCGGCCGCGTTGGCGGGCCACCGGGCGTAACCGTCGGCGGCGGGGTTCGGCGGGAGGCGGTCGTTCCGCGGGGGTGGTTCCTGGACCCGGAGGGACACGGTGAACCCGGCGTCCTCCAGGCGGGCGGCGAGCAGCCTCGACTCCACCTCGGTGCCCTTCACGCCGCCCTCCGCAAGGGCGCGCAGGCGGGAGCGGACCTCGGAGAGCGGTACGCCGAACAGCTCGCGGACGGTCTTGAGCGCGGCCGCCCGGGAGCCGCCGGGCCGCGGCTCGGCGCGCAGCACCGTCTCGCCGTGGGCGGCGATCAGTGCCTCCCGCACGTGCCCCGGGACCTCTCCGCGTCCGCACTCCGTCGCCGTCGCCCCGCAGGCCGCGCATCCGCCGTCGACGCTCCAGTGGACGACGCCGTCGAGGACGATCCCGCCCGCCTCGTAGCGGGCCTCGGCACCGCACCGGCGGCACGTGCGGTACAGCGGGGCGATCCACGCGGGACGGTGCGTCATGCGGGGCAGCGTGCCGGACGGCGGTCCGACGTGTCACGCGGATTTCCCGGGTGCTCGTGGGTACGTTCGCGCCCATGGTGAACGTACTGAGCAGCCGGATCCTGCTGCGGCCCACCGATCTGGAGCGTTCGCGCACCTTCTACCGGGACGATCTCGGGCTGGCGGTCTACCGGGAGTTCGGTCCCCACGAGACCCGCGGCACGGTGTTCTTCCTCGGCGGCGGGTTCCTGGAGGTCTCGGGGCACGCCGACGGGCCGCCCGCGCCGGGGCTGCAGCTCTGGCTCCAGGTACCGGACGTGGCACGGACCCACGCCGAGCTGGCCGCGCGCGGCGTCCCGGTGGTGCGGGAGCCGCGGCAGGAGCCGTGGGGCCTGGTCGAGATGTGGGTCGAGGATCCGGACGGCGTGCGCATCTGCGTGGTGGAGGTGCCGGAGGACCATCCGATCAGGTACCGGCCCTAGCCCGCCCCCACCGGGGCCGGAGCGGGCGGGCGCGGGAGGCCGATCTCGGCCCAGATGGTCTTTCCGTCGGGGCGCTGCCTGGTGCCCCAGCGTTCGGCGAGCTGCGAGACAATGAACAGCCCCCGCCCGCCCTCGTCGAACATCCGGGCCCGGCGGAGGTGGGGGGCGGTGTTGCTGCCGTCGGACACCTCGCAGATCAGGTTGTCCTGCCGGATGAGGCGCAGGTGGACGGGACCCGTGCCGTAGCGGATGGCGTTGGTGACCAGTTCGCTGACGACCATTTCCGCGGTGAAGGCGACGTCCTCGAGGTCCCAGCCGGCCAGCCGGGACGCGGCGAGGTCCCGGGCGTGCCCGACGTCGGCGAGGTCCCCCGTCAGCTCCCAGGCGGCGGCGTGCGTCGCGTCGAACTCACGGGTGCGGGCGATGACGAGGGCGACGTCGTCCCGGCAGCAGGCGTCGACCTGGGTGTTCAGGACGTGGTCGCACATGTCCTCCAGGGAGGGCATCGGCTCCGACAGGGCCTTCTGGAGGCGTTCGAGCCCTTCGTCCAGACTGCGTCCGGGGGACTCGATGAGGCCGTCCGTGTAGAGGGCGAGGAGGGTGCCCTCGGGCAGGCGCAGTTCGGCGGTCTCGAAGGGGAGTCCGCCCACACCCAGCGGAGGGCCGGCGGGGATGTCGAGGTACTGGGCGTCCGATCCCCGGCCGATCACGGCGGGCGGCGGGTGGCCGGCGCGTGCGGCGACGCACTGGCGCGAGACCGGGTCGTAGACCATGTACAGGCAGGTCGCCACGATCCCCCCGGCGTCCGCTCGCGGATCGCAGGTCCCGTCCTGGGCCCGGCCCATCTCCTCCCGGAAACGGGTGACGACGTCGTCGAGGTGGGTGAGCAGTTCGTCGGGCGGCAGGTCGACGTCCGCGAGCGTGCGCACCGCGGCACGCAGCCGCCCCATCGTCGCCGAGGCCTGCACCCCGTGGCCGACCACGTCGCCGACCACAAGGGCGACCCGGGCCCCCGAGAGCGGGATGACGTCGTACCAGTCGCCGCCCACTCCGGCGCGCAGTCCCGCGGGCACGTAGCGTGTGGCGGCCTCCACCGCCGACTGCCGTGCCACCACCCGCGGCAGGAGGCTGCGCTGGAGCGCCAGGGACGTGTTGCGCTCACGGGTGTAGCGGCGGGCGTTGTCCACGCAGACGGCGGCTCGCGCGCCGATCTCCTGGGCCAGCAGCAGGTCGTCGGCGTCGAAGGGCTCGCGGTTGCGGGAGCGTGTGAACAGCGCGGCACCGAGGGTCACGCCGCGGGCGCGCAGGGGGACCATCAACGCCGAGTGCGGCGCGTTCGTGTCGGCCCCGCCCGGACCGGCCGCGGACGCGCGGGCGCCGGCGGTGCCGCTGATCTCCGTCATCACGGGGTTGGCCGTCATCAGGTCGAGGACGGGCTCCGTTCCCTCCCGGCGGACGACGACGTCGCCGGTCCGTACGCATCCCGGGGGCGCGGCCGAACCGGACTGGGCGGCGCGGCGGAGAACGACGTCGTCCTTCTCCGGTCCGGTAGCGGGTTCCTCGCCCTGGAGCACGCAGTCGAAGAGGTCCACGCTGGCGTGGTCCGCGAAACCGCCGCACACCGCGACCTCGGCCAGTTCCTCCGCGGTTCTGGGCGCGTCCAGGGTGCTGCCGACCCGGGCGCTGGCCTCACTGAGCAGTTCGAGGCGCTCGCGGGCGATCACCAGGCGCCGGAACCGCCGCTCCCCCGCGACCCGGATCCGGCAGACGACCAGGCTGATGCCCAACGAGGCGGCCAGCGCCGTGAGCGTCGTGATCCGGCTGGTGGGGCCCATGTCCTGGATGAGGACTCCGTAGACGGCGACGCCGGCGGCCAGGTTGAACACGCCCACGATCAACGTCCGTCGCACCGACAGCAGCGCGCTCGCCACGACGGGTATCAGCACCGCGTACTCCGCGATCCCCATGACCTGCGTTCCGGCCATGGCCAGCCCCACTCTCAGGCTGGTGATCAGCACAACACTCAGCAGGAGAACCGCGAAGCTCTTGTTGTCCCGGACTGCTTGCACGCGGGACACCTCCCATGGCCGAGGGCGGGACCTTGCGGCAGTCCCTCGCGCCGAAGCCGTTTGCACGAGGAGGGCCGCCGGGGCGACCCCTCCGTGGGGAGCGGCGCTTGCGCTCGTGATCGGCGCGCACGCCGAATCGGTCGTACACCTTGTCCCTGCCCCGCACCGGACGCCCCCACCCCCGCTCGCCCGTCCCGGTGCCCGTGAGGCGGCGGCGCCCCGGCGGGTAACGTAAAAGGGTGGAAATATTCCATTTGCGGTACTTCGTGGCCGTGGCGGAGGAGCTGAACTTCTCGGCGGCGGCACGTCGACTGCACATGGCCACGTCACCGCTGAGCCAGCGGATCAAGGACCTCGAGCACGAAGTGGACCACCGGCTGTTCGAACGCGACACGCACAGCGTCACCCTCACGCCGGCCGGAGAGGCGCTGCTGCCGATCGCGCGGGACGTGCTGGAGCAGATCAATTCCGTTCCGTGGCGGCTGCGCGAGGCCGGCGCGCCGGGACGCAGCACCATGTTCGTCGGCATACCCCTCGGGGTGCACCCCCGGGTGCGGGACCTCGCCGACACGCTCTGCGAGCGGGTCCGCGAGACGTACGAGCTGAGGTGCTGGCCCGGCTCCTCCAGGGCGCTGATCGCCGGCGTCGGCGAGGGCAGGCTCGCGCTCGCACTGGTGCGGCTGCCGGTGACCGACCCGGCCCTCGACCTGCTGCCCGTGATGTCGGAGAGGCTGGGAGCGGTGGTGCCCGCGGACCGGTTCACCGGCCGGGACTCCGTGGCCCTGACCGAACTGGCGGACCTCAGCTTCATCGTCGCCCCCAAGGAGGGCCGGCCCGCGTACTTCGACGAGCTCGACCGGGAGATGTCCGAACGGGGGGTCAGGAAACGCATCGACCTCACCGACACCGACTACTCGGGCATCGCCGAGATCGTCTCCGGCGGGATGGCTTTCTACTTCTCCCTGCTCGACGCGGAAAGCCCGCTGCACGGGTACGCGAGGAAGAACACACGGGTCCTGCCGTTCACGGACTTCGAGCGCCGCCTGGAAACCGTGCTGGTCTGGCGCCGCGACCGGGCCTCCGGCGGCGACCTGGACGAACTCGTCGACGCGGCCCGGGAGATCTTCGCCGAACCGCTCCACGTCTGAACCGGGCGGGACCCCGAACACGACCGGAGGAGCAGCGATGACCACCAGCGAAGTCCTCGTCCAACAGGCCGGTTCGGCCCTGCTGATCACCATCGACCGCCCGCAGGCGCGCAATTCGGTGAACGCGGCGGTGGCCGCCGGGCTGGCCGCGGCGCTGGACGAACTGGAGGCCGGCGCCGAACTGCGCGTGGGTGTACTGACCGGGGCCGGGGGCACCTTCAGCTCCGGAATGGACCTCAAGGCAGCCTTGAAGGGCGAGTCGCCCACCGTCCCGGGCCGCGGTTTCGGCGGCCTGACGGAGGCCGCGCTCACCAAGCCGCTCATCGCCGCGGTGGAGGGCTACGCCCTCGGCGGCGGCTTCGAACTCGCCCTCGCCTGCGACCTCGTCGTCGCCGCCGAGGACGCGAAGTTCGGCCTGCCCGAGGTCACGCGCGGCCTCATCGCGGCGGGCGGCGGTGTGATCCGGCTGCCCCAGCGCATCCCGTACCACCTGGCCATGGAAATGCTGCTCACCGGCGAACCGATCAGCGGCGACCGCGCGGGCGAACTCGGCCTGGCCAACCGGGTCACCCCGCCCGGCAAGGCGGTCACGGTCGCCCTCGAACTCGCCGAACGCATCGCCCGGAACGCCCCGCTCGCCCTGGCCGCGGTGAAGGCCCTCACCCGCGCCGCCAACGGCACACCGGAGGCGGAGGCGTTCGCCGTGCAGCGCGAGCACATGGCCACCCTGATGGCCTCCGCCGACGTACGCGAGGGCATGACCGCCTTCGCGGAACGCCGGCCGCCGCGGTGGACCGGGAAGTGAGTCGTCCTGATGCCCCCTCGAGCCGCGGCCGGAGGCGCCCGCCCGTCAGGACGAGGACGTGGTCGCCCGGGGCTCTTGAGCGTCGGGATCGACGAAGGCAAGTGCCCGCCTGATGCCGGGAAGACAGTCCTCGGGGTAGGTGTGGCCGAGTCCTGGCAGGACCTCCAGCTCGCTGGGGACCCCGTGGGAGGTGAGGAAGTCCGCGAGCCGGCGCAGCTTCTCGCATCGCACACCACCGTCATCCGTCGCGCCGACCATGAGGTAGCCCCGCAGCGGAATGCCGCTGCGACGCCGCATCTCGAGCAACGGCAACCTGCCTCCGGACGGGCCGTACGCGGACCGGCCATTGCGAGCAGCACGAAACCGCGCGCGGGAACGGTCCCGTCGAGCGCCGCACGCAGTGCGGTTTCGGCACCCATCGAGAACCCGGCGACGATCAGGTGGTCCATGTCCAGCTCGCGTTCGGCTGTCAGTGCCGCGTACTGCCCGCGCACATCGCGCAGCGCGATGTCTTCGTCGTCCCACACAGCGCTGTTCCGCGCGATCCACTGCGACGACTGGACCGCCACCAGCAACCGGCCGTCCTGCACGACCCCTTGCCAGCCGCGCACCGCCTCGCGCGTGCTCTCACCGTTGCCGTGCAGGGTGACGACGGCACGGTGAGGCCCCGCCACGGCCCCCTGTCCCACGACGAGGCTGCGTGCCGGCACGCAGGCTGCCCGCTGTCGAGCGGCGCTCACGACCGCCGCCTCCTCGAAGCCGGCGGTCCCCTGCAACGGCCTCCAGGACGGTGTGCGGCGCAGGAGCACCTCCCCGTACCAGTGGCCCCGGTCCAGGGCCTCCCGGATGAGCGCGACAGCGAGAGCCGCTTCGCCCACCCGCGCGGCCGCACAGGACCGGAGGTAGTAGACATCCGACTCGCGGTCGGGGAACCGGGGCCCCTCTTCCGTGAGGAAGCGGTACGCATCAGCGTATCGGCGCTCGTCCGTCAGCTCCCGCACGCGCTCCCGAAGCCTGTGGAATCCGGGCGGCACCCTCCCGGTCCCCCCGGTGCGCACGCCGCCCCTCACCCGCGGACGGCGCGCAGTCGTTCGTGCTGCTTGCGCGCGAGTGCTTCGGGGACGGAGGCAGGTTCGCCGTTGCCTTGGGGGAGCAGGAATTCGGACAAGGTGCCGCCGGTGCGGACGACGGATTCGACGTTGCCCTTGCCGTCCGGGGCGATGGTGTTGGTGATCAGGTACGACACCGCGTCGTCGCCCTCCGCCGGTGCGGGGACCTGCCGCACGTCGAACCCGTAGGTCCAGCCGGCGGCCGACGTGGCGCTGAAGTGGCCGCACTTGGGCAGCGCCGTCTTCAGGTCTGCAATCCAAGCCCGGGCCTCGTCCTCGGCGTGGCTGCTCAGTGCCACGCTCCCCGAGGCCGTCCCGCCGGTCCCGGGCATGTCCAGCGTCTCCCACACCTGCGCCCGGCGGGCGTGGCGGGGACGGACGCTCATCGTGTCGGCGATCGGCTGGCACGCGGCGGGCGTCGCCGTCACGATGTCGTCCGGGTCGAACAGCGGCAGCCCCGGCCCGATGTCGACCGCCAGTCCCGGCACGTCCGCGTTCCGCAGCAGCGCCTTGGTCAACTCGGCCTTGGTCAGGGGCTTCTCGTCCACGGCCGCCCCGGCCTTCGGGCTGCCGCCGCACGCGGCGGACACCCCCACCGTCGCCACCAAAGCCGCGGAGACGGCCAGTTGACGTACCAGATCCCGCACCGCGGGTTCCCCCTCGCCACCTCACCGGGGGCGCCGCCCCCGTTCCCACGTTCCGGGCGGTCACGGTAGCAGTCGTCATGATCATTCAGCGGGCTTGTCCGTGGCGGCGGGCAGACTGCGGTGCATGACTCCGGTGACCGCACGAGACTATGCCTGGATACGTTCCGTTCCGTGGTTCCTCTGCGGGATGGACGTCGGGTACACCCTGACCCTGGCGCGGGGCGTCGCCGCGGCCGACGTGCTGCGGGTGATGGGGGCTGCCCCCTTGGGGCTCTGTACAGGAGCGGACGCCCTGATCGAGGAGCAGGACGAGCTGCGCGACCCCGAGGACGACTGGGACGACTCCTTCGTCGCCGGCGCGTTCACCGTCCCGGGCGATGACGGCGACTGGACGCTCGTCCTGAGCCTTGGCGAAGGGGGCATGGGGATGCAGTCCCGCTTCCTGGAGGCCCTGTCGGTGGGTGGACGCGCCGTGGTGCACTCCAGCAACGGCGGCAAGCCCATGCATTTCTTCCACTGGTACGAGGACGGGGAACTCCGGACCACCTTCGAGTGGCCCGCGGTCAGGACCGGCAGTACCCCCGACGACCTGGTCCCGTTGATGCGCGAGGTCGGCTTCGCGGTGTCGAGGGAGGACGAGGAGACGGACGGGCGCGTCGACATCAAGGCGGCGGCCTTCGCCCTCGCGGAGCGGCTGACCGGGGTCCGCCTGACGGAGCGACTGCTCCGGGACGCCGAGTACCGCCTCGGGCACGTACCCGAGGAGCCCGCCGAGGAGTGGACCGCCGTCGTCGTCGACGTCCCCGGCGCCCAGGGAAGTCACCCGTGACAACGCCGCGGGCCTTCCGCGCCGGCTCCCTGACCCGGTTGACGGGGCCCGGTGTCCTCGCACGTGCGTCGGACACCGGGGCGCGCTCATCGCGTCGGCTGCGTCTGCACCGTCTCGGGGATCGCCCCCCGCTCGCGCAGCGCTGTGATCTCGGAGGGATCGAATCCGAGCTGGCTGAGGATCTCCTCGTTGTGCTCGCCCAGGTCGGGCGCCCGCTTCGCCGTCACCTTCGGTACCCCCCGGAGGTTGACGGGGCTGCTGACGGTGTAGTCGAGGCCGATGACCCCTTCCAGCGGGACGACGATGTCGTTCGCCCGCAACTGCGGGTCCTGCGCGGCCTCTTCGGGTGTCTGGATGAGGCTGTAGTTGATGCGTTCGCGGGCCAGCGCGGCCTTCCAGTCGTCGAACGGCCGTGAGCGGAACTCGGCGTCGAGCAGCTCGCTGAGGGCGGCGGCGTTCTTGGCGAAGCCCTCGCGGTCGGAGAAGCGCGGGTCCTCCACCAGTTCGGGGCGCCCGAGGGCCCGCGACAGTGCGGGCCAGTGCACGGAGGAGGTCGCCAGCATGATCCAGCGGTCGTCCGCGGTCCGGTAGGGGTTGGACAGCGCGTTCGCCGGCACGGTGCGGTCGTGCAGCTCGAACGGTGTGCCGTCGGCGAGGGCGCCGGCGATGAGCGTTCCGGTGGCCCAGACGCCCGTGGCGAGCAGTGACGTCCCGACGTCGGCCCCGAGTCCGGTCCGCTCGCGGCGGTACAGGGCGGTCGCGATCGCCGCGTACACGGCGATCGCCGACGAGTAGTCGCCGCTGCCCCACACCGGCACCGTCGGCGGGCTGCCCGCGTCCCGGGTGGAAGCCAGCAGTCCGCTGCGCGACCAGAAGGCGGTCAGGTCGAAGCCCGGCTGCCGGGCGTCGGGGCCGGTGTCCCCGAAGCCGGTGAGGTCGGCGTAGACGACCCTCGGGTTCCAGCCCGAGACCTCCTCGTAGCCGAGGTGCAGCTTCTCCCGGGTGCCGTGCGGGAAGTTGGTGATGACCACGTCGGCCCACCGGACGAGGCGCTTGAGCACCTCGAGGGTCGCGGGGGACTTCAGGTCGAGCACCATGCCGCGCTTGTTGCGGTTGGCGAGGTGCCAGCTGTAGTTGGCCTGCGCCATGGGGCTGGGCGGGACGGAGCTGAGGAGCCGCTGCGGGTCGCCCTTCCCCGGGGGTTCGATCTTGATGACGTCCGCTCCGAAGTCGGAGAGCACGGCGGCCGCGGCCGGTCCCGCGATGTAGGTCGCCGCGTCGAGGACCTTCAGGCCGGTGAAGACGGATTCCTCGGTCATCGCCGTCACCCCACGAAGGCACTGTGGCCGGTGATGGACTTGCCGACGATGAGGGTCTGCATCTGGTGGGTGCCCTCGTAGGAGTACAGGGCCTCGGCGTCGGCGAAGAACCGGGCGATGTCGTAGTCGAGGAGAATGCCGTTGCCGCCGAAGAGCTCGCGGCACCAGGAGACGACCTCGCGCATACGGGCCGCGACGTACTCCTTGGCGAGCGCGGACTGCTCGTCGCGGTACACGCCCGCGTCCTGGAGCCGGGCGAGCTGCACCAGCATGCCCCAGCAGGCGGTGATGTTGCCCAGGCTCTTGACCAGGAGGTCCTGCATCAACTGGAACCCGGCGATCGGGCGGCCGAAGGCGACACGCTGCTTGGCGTACTCGAGTGCGAGCTCGTAGGCGCCGATCATGACGCCCAGCGACTGCCATGCCACGCCGCCGCGGGTGCGGCGCAGGATCTCGCCGACGTCCCGGAAGCCCCTCATGTTCTTCAGCCGGTTCGCCTCCGGCACCCGGCAGTCGGTCAGGGTGATCTCGGCGTTCTGCACGATCCGCAGCGCGATCTTGCCCTCGATCTTCGCCGGCGAGAAGCCGGGGGTGCCCTTCTCGACGACGAAGGCCTTGACCTTGTTGTCGTCGACGTCACGGGCGAAGACCACGGTGTAGTCGGCGAAGGTGGCGTTGCCGATCCACTTCTTCGCGCCGTTGATGACCCAGGTGTCGCCCTCGCGCCTGGCGGTGGTGCGCATGCCGCCGGAGACGTCGGAACCGCCGAGCGGCTCGGTCAGCGCGAACGCGCCGATCTTCTCCATCGTGGCCATGGGGGGCAGGAACCTGTCGCGCTGCTCCTGGTCGCCGCCGTAGTAGACGGAGTAGAAGCCGAGGCCGTTGTGGACGCCGAAGAAGGTGGCGGTCGAGGCGTCGACGCGGCCGAGTTCCACGGCGACCATCCCGCTGAGCAGGTGGCTGACGGCCTGCTTGTGCTCGCCGTAGCCCTCGTAGGGCAGCGCGGCCAGTCCGCTGCTCCGGAACTTCTCGATGTACTCGACGGGGAATTCGGCCTTGGCCCAGTACTCGTTGACCAGCGGCTTGATCTCCTTGCTCAGGAACGCGCGGGCCCCGAGCAGGATCTCGAGCTCCTCGCCGGACAGCAGCGACTGGTACATGTAGAAGTCGGCCTCCAACTGGTCGTCCACCTGGGTGAGGGGCGTGGCGTTGGTGGTCATGTCAGTTCTCCTTGTCGTGCTGTGTACGGCGGACGTCGTCCAGGGCGGCCAGGACGGCAAGTTGCTTGCGGTCGCGGGCCTCGGCGAGCTCGGTGTACGGGGTGCCGGCGTAGGCCTTCTCCACCGCCTCGATGACGCGCTCCCGGTCCTGCGGGTCCTGCGAGGGCTGTCCGAGGTCCAGTTGCTGCATGGACTGGCCGATGTGCTCGCTCATGTGGCGGTAGCCGCCGGGGCCGCCGCCCAGGTGCGATCCGAGGAACGGCCCGACCGTGGCCCAGCGCAGGCCGAGCGAGTGGGTGACGACGGTGTCCAGGTCCTCCGGGGACACCACGCCCTGCTGGACGAGGTAGACGGCCTCGCGGCTGAGCGCGCTCTGGAGCCGGTTGCCGACAAAGCCGGGCATCTCGCGGCGTTCGACCACGGGGGCGCGGCCGACGGAGGTGTAGAAGGCGACAGCCGTCCGCACGGCCTCCTCCGTGGTGCGTTCACCGGGTACGACCTCGACGAGCGGCACCAGGTGGGGCGGGTTGAAGGGGTGTCCGACGAGGACGCGTCCGGCGTCGTCGAGTTCCGCGGTGAAGGCGGTCGCCGGGATCGCCGACGACGAGCTCAGGAGCAGCGCGTGCCCGGGGGTCTCCCGGATCAGCCGGGCGAACAGGTCCTTCTTGAATTCGAGGCGCTCGGGCCCGTTCTCCTGCACGATGTCCGCGTCCCGGACGGCTTCGGTGATGTCGGCCGCGAGGTGCACGCGGTCGGCGAGACCGTCGGTCTCCAGGCCCTGTGCCGCCAGGTGCGGGGCGAATTCGGAAAGCGCCTCGTCGGTGGCCTCCCGCAGGTCGGGGCGGGGATCGCTGACGTGAACGGTGAGGCCGTGCGCGGCGAACAGCGCTGTCCAGGACAGTCCGATGGTTCCCGCGCCGATCACGGCGGCGGTACGGAAGGGGCGTGTCATCACCCGTCCTCCTTCAGGTGGTCGAAGACCGGATCCGCAGGCGAACGTGAGGTCGGCCGGATTCCGGCACCGTCTCCCGGTTGCGCTCTGCGCGTTTTCTCGTCTCGTCCGCAACGCTAGGGAGAACGGCAGCGCAACGGAATTATCGAACCGGAAAAAGCGACATGACCGCAGCGGTCACACCACCGCGGAATTTACCGGGCGACACTTTCCTTGAATCGGGGCGCGGGAAATGGGATTTCCCCCGGGAATTCCACTGCACCGCTCGGATTCCCGCGCAACCGGCGTTCCGCCCGGTGCCGCACGGGCCACCGGCCGCCGATTGGCTCTCGACCGGGGCCGGCGTGCCGCATGAGGCTGGACGCCTGCCGTACAGGAGGAGTTGTGATGCAGGTAGCCGTGGTCACCTTCGACGGGTTCAACGAACTCGACAGTTTCATCGCCTCCGCGTTGATCAACCGGTGCCGCAAGGACGGCCTGGAGGCCTTCATCACGACACCGACGCCCGTCGTCACCTCGATGAACGGCGTCGAGGTGAGCGGTCAGCGCTCCCTGGACTTCGTGGCCGATGCCGACGTCGTGCTGATCGGCAGCGGGGTGAAGGCGCGCGAAGTGGCCGCCGACGACCGGCTTCTCTCCATGCTCCCACTGGACCCGTCCCGTCAGCTCGTCGGTTCGCAGTGCTCGGGCGCGCTGGTGCTCGCGCAGCTCGGCCTGCTGGGTGGCATGCCGGTGTGCACGGACATGAAGACCCGGCCGTTCGCGGAGGCCATGGGCGTCACCGTGCTGGACGTGCCCTTCCACGCCGAGGGGAACATCGCCACGGCCGGCGGGTGCCTGGCGTCGCAGTACCTCGCCACCTGGGTGATCGGCAGGGCGCTCGGGGAGAGCGCCGTCCGGGACGTCATCGGCTACGTGGCTCCGGTCGGCGAGAGCGAGGAGACCGTCGAGCGCGCCCTGCGGACCGTCCGGGCGGGCGAGGCGGCCCTTCGCTGACCGACGTCGCGGGACGGGCCGTGGACGTCCGCCGGGGGCCCGCTCAGCCGGCGGCCGTGACGCCGGTCTCCGCGCACGCGGCCGCGAAGCGGCGCACGCCGTCGGCGATCTCGTCGGTGCCGGTGGTGTCGGCGAAGCTGAGGCGGACGTACGGGCCCGGTGCCTCGGCGGCGAAGTAGGGACGGCCGGGGGCGACGGCCGTACCCGCGCGCAGTGAGGCGGCGGCGAGGGCCGTCTCGTCGGTGCCGTCGGGCAGCCGCAGCCAGAACTGGTAGCCGCCAGTGGGCGGCCGGACGGCGGCGGCGAGGGCGGGCAGGTGCCGGTGGAGGGCCGTGAGCATCGCGTCACGGCGCTCGCGCAGTCCCGCGGAGACCGTACGCAGGTGGCGCGGCCAGGCAGGGGCACCGACGAGTTCGAGGGTGGCCTCCTGGAGCGGCCGGGGCACGAAGAAGCTGTCGACGACCTGGATCGCGCGCAGCCGCTCCATGACCGGCCCCCGGGCGACGAGGGCGCCCACCCGCAGGCTGGGCGCGGTCGGTTTGGTCAGCGAGGTGACGTGGACGACCGTGCCGTACGGGTCGTCGGCGACGAGCGGCGGCGGGAGCGGCCCGCCGTGGCCGAGGCGGCGGGCGAAGTCGTCCTCGACGACGAACGCGCCGGCGGCGTGCGCGATCTCGGTGACGTGGCGGCGCCGAGCGGCGGCGAGCACGGTGCCGGTCGGATTCTGGAACAGCGGCTGGCAGAAGAAGACCCGGGCGCCGGTCGCGGCGAAGGCCTCGGCCAGCAGGTCGGGCCGTACCCCGTCGTCGTCCATGGGCACCGGTACGGGCCGCAGTCCCGCGGCGCGGGCGACCGCCAGCGCGCCCGGGTAGGTGGGCGACTCCATGAGCACCGGAGCGCCGGGCGGCGCGAGGGCCCGCAGGGCGGTGGTGAGCGCCGCCTGTCCGCCCGCGGTGACCAGGACGTGGGCGGGGCCGAAGTCCCCGCCGGGGCCGCCGGTCTCGCGGGCGAACCAGGTGCGCAGCGCGGTCAGCCCCTCCAGCGGGGGCCGTTCCCAGGCGCCGGGGCGGCGGGCGGCACGGGCGAGAGCGGCGCCGAGGGCCTGCTCGGGCTGGAGGGACGGGTGCAGGTAGCCGCCGTTGAAGGCGATGACGCCGGGCGGTGGCACCGCGAGGCTCGTGGTGACCCCGGAGGCGTCGACGACCCGCGGCGCGGGCTCGCCGTGCGGCTCCTCCGCGGTGAGGGCCACCTGCTGCCAGGAGGTGTCGAAGGTGCGGGCGTCCCCGGCCCCTTGCTGCGCGCGATAGGCGCCGGCGCCGGGCCGGGTGACCACGAGCCCTTCCGCTGCGAGGGCGGCGAGGGCCCGGGAGACGGTGACCGGGGAGACCCCGAACCGTTCGACCAGGGCACGGCTGGACGGCAGCTTCTCTCCGGGAGAGTAGCGGTGCAGCTCATGCCGCAGGGATTCTGCGAGACTGCGTGAACTGCTACCGTTGTTCATGACAGCACAGAATAGCGCTACTACCCGCATGCGGATAGCGGTCACCGGTCGCGCAACGACGCCGGGCGGGTCGCACGGCGGCACGGCTCTCGGCGGCACGGCCCTGGCGGGCCTCGGCGTCGCCGCCTTCTCCCTCACCTTCCCCGCGACGCACTGGGCACTGACCGGCTTCGGCCCCTGGACGGCGGCAACGGTCAGGGGCGTCCTGGCGGCCGCCGTCGCCGGTGTGTGCCTGGCGGTGGCGCGCGTGCCGGTGCCGCAGCGGCGGCACTGGGCGGGGCTCGCGGTCGTCACGGCCGGGGTCGTGCTGGGATTCCCGCTGCTCACCACGCTGGCGCTGCGCACCACCGGCACCTCGCACGCCGCCGTCGTGGTGGGCGCGCTGCCGCTGGTCACCGCAGCGTTCGCCGCCGTACGCACCGGGGCGCGGCCGTCGCCGCTGTTCTGGACCGCGGCCGTCGCGGGCGGCGCGGTCGTGGTGGGGTTCGCGCTGTGGCAGGGCGGGGGCGCGCCGACCTCCGGCGACCTCTTCCTCTTCGCGTCGCTGGTGGTGTGCGCGGCGGGCTACGTGGAGGGCGGCCGGCTGGCCTCCGTGATGCCCGGCTGGCAGGTGATCGGCTGGGCGCTCGTGGGGGCGCTGCCGCTGACGGTGCCCGCGGCGCTGGTCTCCCTGACCGCCGAGCCCGTTCATGCGGACGTCCGGGCCGTCGCCGGGCTGGTGTGGGTGTCGCTGGTGTCGCAGTTCCTCGGGCTGATGGTCTGGTACCGCGGGATGGCCGCGATCGGCGTCGCCCGCGCGAGCCAACTGCAGCTCGCGCAGCCGCTGCTGACGCTCGTATGGGCGGCCGCGCTGCTGGGCGAGGACCTGGGGGCGCTGACCGCGCCGGCGGCGGTGGCGGTGCTCGTGTGCGTCGCGGTGACGCAGCGTGCCCGCAGTTGAACCGGCACCGCGCCCCCCTATGCCCCCATGCGCGGGGGTTCGCGCCGCCGGGCGGGGGCATCCTCGGTTCAGGAGCCGAAGGGGGTCGGGTCATGCACGGACCACCGCTGGTGGCCTGGCTGCTCGTGGCGCTGGGTGCGGCGACGGCCGCCTACTGCCTGGTGCGCACAAGGCCCGGGTGCCCGGGTACGACACGTGAGGAACGCGAGCAGCGGAGCGCGGCGCGGGCCGAGGCGCTGATGGGCGCCGGCATGGCGGTGATGGCGGTGCCGGTGTCGGCCCTGGACCAGCCGCCCTGGGCGTCCGCGGTCCTCGCGGTGGTCTTCGGTGTCGCGGCGGTCCGCTCGCTGCTCCTGGTCCGGCGGAACGCGCACCATCTGCACCACGCGGTGGGCGCGATCGCGATGGTCTACATGACCGCCGCCATGGAGGGCGCCGGCGGCTCGGCGCACGCGGGGCACGGCGCAATGGGCGCGCCCCTGCTCACCGGACTGCTGCTGCTGTACTTCGCGGTGTACGTGCTCGCGGCGGGCGTGCGCCTGGTGTCGATCCCGGTCACGCCGGCGACGGGCACGGCAGGCGCGGTCGCGGTCCGGCACGCGCCCGAGCTCGCCTCGGCCTGCCGGGTGTCGATGGGGATCGGCATGTTCGCGATGCTGCTGACACTGTGACGGGACACCGTGCCGCCGTGACGCCCGTGAGGCGTACGTCACTTTAGGGCGCGGCAGCGTACCGGGGGGCCGGGCCGCCCTCATAGTGTGGCGCCATGACGGTCCCGCTGGTGCTGCTGCTGCTCGGTGCGACGGCGGCGGCCACGGCGCCGCGTCTGCTGACCCGGGCCGGATGGCCGGAACGCGAACCCGTCCTGGCCCTGTGGGTGTGGCAGTGCGTGGTCGGCGCGGTGCTGCTGTGCTGCTTCCTGGCGATGGCGCTGAGCGCGTGCGCCGCGTGGCAGTGGCTGCGCGGCGGGCTGTTCGCGTTCGCGCCGAGCGGGGTGGTGGAGGCGTACGGGCTCTCCGGCCACGGCTCCTGGGCGGGGTATCTGGCGGTGCTCCTGGCCTGCGGCGGCGCCTGGACGGGCGCCATGCTCGCCCGCGAGATCCGTACGGCGCGCACCCGGCAGCGCCGGCGGCGCGCGGAACTGCGCGTGCGATCGCCGCGGCTGCCCGGCGAGGCGGCGGCCTCCGGCGAGCGGCTGGTCGTCCTGGAGGACGAGCGGCCCGAGGCGTGGTGGCTGGCCGGGCAGCGGCCCCAACTGGTCATCACCACGGGCGCCCTGCGCCGCCTGAAAGGCCGTCAACTCGATGCCGTCCTCGCGCACGAGCAGGGACACGCCCGGGCCCGGCACGACGTACTCCTGCACTGCGCGGGCGCGCTGGCGGCCGGTTTCCCGCAGATCCCGGTCTTCGCGGGCTTCCGCCACCAGGTGCACCACCTGATCGAACTGGCCGCCGACGACATCGCCTCGCGCCGCTTCGGCGGGCTCACGACAGCACTCGCCCTGGTCGAACTCAACGAGGACCGCGGGGTGTTCGGCCCCGGCCCGGCTCTGCAGGGCCATCTGCCCGGCCGGGTCAGCCGGCTGCTCGACCCGGCGCCGCGGCTGACCCGGCTCGGCCGCGCGCAGGCCTCCGCGTGCGCCCTGCTCATCCCGTTCGTCCCCCTCCTCGTCGCGTTCGGCCCCGGGATCGGCGCCCTGACGTAGTCTCGGGCGCATGCACGCCCCACCCGCCCCCGCCGTCAGCCGGGGCGGTGGCCCGCGCGCGGTGTGCCTGCGGTACTGCGCCGCGACGGCCGCCGTCTTCCTGCTGCTCCTGGCACTCGTGGCGAGCCGGTGGACCCCGCTGACGGACACCGACCGCCGGATCGCCGTCGCGTTCCACGCCTTCGGGGTCCGCCACCCCGGCTGGACCCGGGTCAACCGGGTGCTGTCGGACCATGTCTGGGACCCCTCGACCATGCGGGCCCTGCTGGCGGTCTGCCTGCTCGTGCTGCTGTGGCGGCGGGCCGGGCGGCAGGCGCTGTGGCTCGCCCTGTGCGGCGTCCTCGGCTGGGTCCTCCAGCAGGCCGTCAAGGCCGCCGTGGGACGCCCCCGCCCCCACTGGCCGGACCCGCTCGCCACGGCGCCCTATGCGGCCTTCCCGTCGGGGCACGCCATGACGGCCGCCATCAGCTGCGGCGCCCTGGTGTGGGTGTTCCGTCTGCGCTGCCCGGGGGCCGGTCGCCTGCCGCGCGCCGCCGTCTGGTCCCTGGCCGCGGTCTCGGTCGCCGGTGTCGGCCTCACCCGGGTCTACCTGGGCGTCCACTGGCCCAGCGACGTCGTCGGCGGCTGGCTCCTCGGGGCCGCGGTGCTCACCGGGACCGCGGCGCTCTGCCAACCCTGGCGTACGCCGGCGCCGCCGCCCTGACGTAGGCACGCGGCGTCCTTCGCGCCTACCGTGGGAAGTGGAAGGGGCGGGCACACGGCCCTTCGTTCGTGGGCGCCCGCGGTCCCGACGTCAGGGAGCACCACATGTCGCGAGAATCCAACCTCTCCATCCTGGAGCACTTCGGCTCGGCGGTGAACGACGGCCGGCTCGGCGAGATCGACTCCTATGTGGCACCCGGTTCCGTCGACCACGACCCGGCGCCGGGCCAGGTTCCGGGCCCCGAGGGGTACGAGGAGATGTTCGCGGGGATGCGGACGGCCTTCCCCGATCTGCACATCGACGTCGAGCACGTCCTGGCCACCGACGACGAGATCGCCTTCGCGTACACCGTCACCGGTACCCATCTCGGCGAGCTGATGGGGCACCCGCCGACCGGCCGGACGGTGAGCTACCGGGGCATGCAGATCAGCCGTGTCAAGGACGGCAAGCTCGTCGAACGCTGGGGCAGCAGCGACGAGCTGGGGATGCTGCGGCAGCTCGGCCTGGCCGACTGACCCCGCCGGACGCAACCGGCCGGACAGCCGCGGTTCGGCCCGGTGCGACCGCCCCGTGACGTCCCCGCGGGACGGGTCGGGGAGGATGCCGGACATGACCATCAAGGGATTCATGTTCGACTTCTCCGGGACACTGCTGCGCGTGGAGCCCACGGAGAGCTGGCTGCGTGCCGTCGTCGCGGAGCTCGGCATCCCGCTGGGGGAAGGGGAGTCGGCGGCCTGGGCGGAGCGCCTGGAGCACGTCGGCGCGCTGCCGGGCGGTGTCGGTCCGCGGCGCGTTCCCGCGCATCTGGCCCAGGTGTGGGAGGAACGGGACCTGTCGGCCGCTCACCACAGGGCCGCCTACACCGGCTTGGCACGCGAGGCGGAACTGCCGTGGGACGGCGCCCATGACATCTATGACGCGCTGTACGAGCGGCACATGCGGCCGGAGGCGTGGACGCCGTACCCGGACACCGCCGAGGTGCTCGGTGAGCTGCGCCGGCGCGGGGTGCCGGTGGCCGTGGTGAGCAACATCGGGTGGGACCTGCGGCCGGTCTTCCGCGCGCACGGCCTCGACGGCCTCGTGGACGCCTTCGTGCTGAGTTACGAGCACGGAATGCAGAAGCCGGACCCGCGGCTGTTCGCGACCGCCTGCGAGGCCCTGGGCCTGCCGCCGGAGCGCGTGGCCATGGTGGGCGACGACCGGCGCGCGGACGGCGGCGCCGCGGCGCTGGGATGCACCGTGCGTCTGGTGGACCATCTGCCGGCGGAGCAGCGCCCGGCGGGGCTGCTGCCGGTGCTGGAGCTGACCGGCTGACGAGGACACGGGCTCGGGTCGCGACCCGGCGGTCCCCCGCGCCGCCGGGTCGCGGCCCGATCCCCGCGTTCCCGCCCGAGCACAGGGCTCGCGCAAAGCCGGACCCCGAGTACATTGGCCCGGAGCCAGTCAACGCAGGAGTAAAGCATGTCCCCTCGGCGACCGTCGGTCAACGAAGAGATGCGGCGCCGTTCGCGGGAACGGCTGTTGCGGGCGACCGTCGAGCTGGTCGAGGAACGCGGCTACGAGGCCGCGACCCTCGGCGACATCGCCGACCGGGCGGGCACGGCACGCGGGCTGGTCTCGTACTACTTCCCGGGCAAACGCCAGTTACTTCAGTCGGCGGCCCACCGGCTGATGCACACCGAGCTGTCCGCGGCGCTGGAGCGGCAGCCGGTCGCCGCCGACGGACGCGAACTGCTGGCCCGCGCGATCGACAGCGTGCTGGGACTGCCGGGGCGGTTCCCCGTGCTGATGCGCGCGCACATGGCGGGCATCCTGCAGACGGCCGGCTTCAGCGAGTGCGCCGAGCGGCAGCGCCTGGCGGAGCTGCTGCGCGGAGCCGTGGAGGCGTGGGGCTCCCCCGACCCCGAGCCCGACTACCGCATGCTGCGGGCGCAGTTGATGGGCGGGGTCTTCGCCCAGCTGATCCCCGGCGCGCCGATGCCGCTGCCCCATCTACGGAAGGACCTCTTCCGGCGCTACGGACTGGACTGGGAGCTCGGCGTGCCGCCGGGCGGCCCCGAAGAGCTGCCACCCGGCGGCACACCACGGTCCGACCCCGCTCAGCGGTAGTCGGGCTGGGTCTGCACGTTGAGCTCGGCGAGCCGGATACCGCGGGCGCTGTCGGTGCGCCGGTCGGAGATCCGCAGGACGTCGAAGCCCTTGGCGATGTCGTTCGAGTAGATGTAGCCGTTGTAGTAGTAGGCGCTCCAGGAGCCGCCGAGCACCAGCGAGTCGGTGGACAGTGGACCGCGCTCGAAGAAGCCGATCTCGCGGGGACGCGAGGAGTCGGTGAAGTCCCAGACGGACAGGCCGCCCTGGTACCAGGCCTGGACCATGATGTCGCGGCCCTTGGCCGGGATGAGCGAGCCGTTGTGGGCGACGCAGTTCTCGGTGTCCGCCTGCATGCGCGGGATCTTGTAGTAGCTGCGGAAGACGAGCTTCGGGTGGCCGTGCTTGCGGACGATGTCGTAGATGCCGTCCGCGCCGCGCTGCGGACCGACCAGCGCGTTGCACTCGGCGGCGCCGCCGCCGCCGAGTTCGTCGGTGAAGACGACCTTGGTACCGCGCTCGTTGAAGGTCGCCGAGTGCCAGAACGAGAAGTTGACGTTGTCCTGGACCCGGTCGATCACCTTCGGGCGCACGGGGTCGGAGATGTCCATCAGGATGCCGTCGCCCATGCAGGCGCCCGCGGCGAGCCCCAGCTTGGGGAAGGCCGTGATGTCGTGGCAGCCGGTCGTCGCGCTGACCCGCCCCTGGGTGTCGGTGGGCGGGACGCCCGGGTTGCCGCCGTCCGGGAAGAGGACGGGGAAGCCGGCGAGGGCTGCCTTCTCGGGGTGCGAGCGGGGGATCTTCACGACGGAGATGCCGTCGTGCGGGGGCTGGCAGTCCGGGAAGGACGCGCTGGGCGCGTACGAGGAGACGTACACGAACAGGTCGCGCTTGCTCGGCACCAGGGTGTGCGTGTGGGAGCCGCAGTTGGTCTCGACGGCGGCGACGTAGCGCGGGTTGGCCTTGTCGCTGATGTCGAAGACCTTGATGCCCTCCCAGGAGGACTTCTCACTGGCGGACTGGCTGGTGCTCGCGCACGAGTTGTCCGAGCGGGAGGAGTCGGTGGAGAGCACCAGCAGGTCGCCGGAGACCGAGACGTCGTTCTGCGAGCCGGGGCACAGCACCTGGCTGACGACCTTGGGGCTGGAGGGGCGGCTGATGTCGTAGACGACGAAGCCGTCGTAGTTGCCGGCGAAGGCGTACTTGCCCTGGAAGGCGAGGTCGGTGTTGAAGTTGGTCAGGGACTGCTTGGGGATGTTCACCAGATGCTCGACGTTGGCGCTGGTCACGACCTCGTCGACGCCGGGTATCGCGCCGTCGGCGGTCGCCGGCGCCGCGGCCCCGAGGCCGAGCAGCATGAGCGCCGCGGCCACGAGGGCCGCGAGGCGTCTGGGGCGGATGGGAGAAGTCCTTAAACGCGTCACCGCGTCCTCCAAGGTGTGCGGTCAACATGAAACGATGAAACGACCAAGCCGAAGTATGCTCTTTTCATGCTCGTGTCAAAAGATGCACAATGAGGCAGTGCTCGCGACTCGCTGTGCAGTATTAGTGCTGCTTCCGTTGTCCCTGGCCGCCTCGATGCTCACGCTGACCGGGTGCGACGGGGGCGGTGACGACGCCAAGGCCGCCGCTCCCTCGGTCATCGCCCCTGGTCGGCCGGGCGAGGACGCGGCCACCTTGTCCGCGGACGAGGCCGCCAAGGCCAGGCCCGACGACACCCCCAACGCCGCCGACCTGTCCTACACGACGAACATGATCGCCCACCATGAGCAGGCGCTGGTCATGGCCACGTACGCGGACACCCGCGCGTCCGGCACCAAGGTGCGCGCCCTGGCCGCGCGCATCGAGGCCGCCCAGGGCCCGGAGATCAAGACGATGGCCGCCTGGCTCAAGGAGAACGGCGGCGCCTCACCGGGCACCGGGCACGACCACGACCACGCGTCGATGCCGGGCATGGCGTCCCCCGCGCAGCTGGCCGAACTGGCTGCCGCCCGGGGCACGGCCTTCGACCGGCTCTTCCTGCGGCTGATGATCGCCCACCACGAAGGCGCGATCACCATGGCGACGGAGGTGCTGACCGAGGGACGCAACGTCCAGGTGGGCGAGTGGGCGAGCGAGGTGATCGCGCAGCAGACCGCCGAGATCGGCCGAATGCGCGCCTTGACCTGACATCGCGCACCGCGACACGCCTGCGCCGCCCTGCCCCGGCCGATGCCCGGTGCGATGCTGGGAAGTGCCCGGCCGCTCCGGCCGTCGCCTCGACCAGGAGGAGGCGCCTGTGCTTCGCATCGCCGTCGTCGGATCAGGTCCCAGCGGGGTGTACACGGCGGAGGCCCTGGCCCGCCAGGACGCGGTCCCCCAGGTCTCGGTGGACGTGCTGGACCGGCTCCCCTGCCCGTACGGCCTGGTCAGGTACGGTGTCGCGCCCGACCACGAGAAGATCAAGTCCCTGCAGGGCAATCTGCGGCGCGTCCTGGAGGACCCGCGGATCCGCTTCCTGGGCAACGTGACGGCCGGCGCGCCCGGACTGCCCCCCGAGCGCCTGCTGGAGCTGTACCACGCGGTGGTCTACTGCGTCGGCGCCGCCACCGACCGCCGGCTCGGGGTCCCCGGCGAGGACCTCCCGGGCAGCTTCTCCGCGACGCGCTTCGTCTCCTGGTACAGCGCGCACCCGGACCAGGCCCCCGACGAGTTCCTGCTCAGCGCGCGGTCCGCGGTCGTCGTCGGCGTCGGCAATGTCGCCGTGGACGTCGCCCGCATCCTGGCACGCGGCGCCGACGAGCTGCGTCGCACCGACGTCCCCGAAGCGGCCCTGCGCGCACTGGAGAACAGCCGGGTCACGGACGTCCACATGGTCGGCAGGCGAGGTCCCTCGCAGGCGAAGTTCACCACCAAGGAGCTGCGCGAACTGGGCGCCCTCGCGGACGCGGACGTGCTGGTCCGGGAGGACGAGCTCGCGCTCGATCCCGCGTACGCCGATCCGGGCGCCCTGCCGGCGGTCGCCCGGCGCAATGTCGAGGTGCTGCGCGGCTGGGCCGCGCGCCCGCCCGCCGGGCACCGGCGCCGCATCCATCTGCGCTTCTTCCTGCGCCCGGCCGCACTGCTGGGCGAGGACAGGGTGGCGGGTGTGCGCTTCGAGCGGACGGTGCCGGACGGGCAGGGCGGGGTGCGCGGCAGCGGCGGGTTCGAGGACATCGGCGCGCAGCTCGTACTGCGCTCGGTCGGCTACCGCGGTGTGGCCATGGAGGGGCTGCCCTTCGACGAGGCACTGGGCATCGTCCCCAACGAGGAGGGCCGGGTGCTGCGGGACGGCAGGCGTTCGCCGGGCGAGTACGTCGCCGGATGGATCAAGCGCGGGCCGACCGGTGTCATCGGCACCAACCGGCCGTGCGCCAAGGAGACCGCCTCGGCGCTGCTCGCGGACGCCGAAGCGCTGCTGGCGCGCGGCGAGCTGCCGGCGGACCCGCTGGAGGGACTGCGCGCGGCGGGGCAGCGTCCCGTCGAGTGGACGGGCTGGGAGGCCATCGAGGCCGCGGAGGCGGAGCTCGGCCGGTCCCTGGACCGGGCCACCGTCAAGATCCCTGACTGGTCGGGGCTGTTGGCGGCCGCGGCGGGGACCCCGGGGTGACGGTATGTCAGCACCCGTGGTCGCAGCGCGTGGTTGACGGTCCTTAGGGTCTCGGGCGGCCGGCACCCCGGCACAGCCGCTCATTCGCGCCGCGTTCGAGGAGAGTCCCCCCATGGCGACGACGTCCCGCCCGCCGGTCCATCCCGTCGACGAAGTCCTACCGCCCGCCCGGCTCGCGGCGTTCGGCCTGCAGCACGTACTGGCGATGTACGCGGGCGCGGTCGCGGTACCGCTGATCGTGGGCGGCGCCCTCAAGCTGTCGCCGGCCGATCTGGCGTACCTCATCACGGCGGACCTGCTGGTGTGCGGCATCGCCACCCTGCTGCAGTGCGTCGGCTGGTGGCGCTTCGGCGTACGGCTGCCGATCATGCAGGGCTGCACCTTCGCCGCGGTCTCCCCCATGGTGCTGATCGGCCAGGACGGCGGACTGCCCGCGATCTACGGCTCGGTGATCGTCGCCGGCCTGGCGATGATCCTGCTGGCCCCCGTCTTCGGCCGGCTGCTGCACTACTTCCCGCCCGTGGTGACGGGCACCGTCATCCTGGTCATCGGGCTGAGCCTGCTGCCGGTGGCGGGCAACTGGGTTGCGGGCGGGGCCGGTTCCGCCGACTTCGGGGCGCCGCGCAACATCGCGCTGGCGGCCGCCGTACTGCTCGCGATCGTGCTGATCCAGCGCTTCGCGCCGGCTGTCGTCGCCCGGGTCGCGGTACTCGCCGGCATCGTCGTCGGGACGGCGGTGGCCGTGCCGCTCGGTCTCACCGACTTCAGCGCGGTCGGCGACGCGCACTGGCTCGGCATCAGCACGCCCTTCCACTTCGGCACCCCCACCTTCCAGGGCGCCGCCGTGGTCTCCATGCTCGTCGTGGCACTGGTGACGATGACCGAGACGACCGGAGACATCATCGCCGTCGGCGAACTGACCGGCCGCAAGGCGAAACCCGGCCGGCTCGCGGACGGGCTGCGCGCCGACGGCGTGTCGACCGTGCTGGGCGGGATCTTCAACACCTTCCCGTACACCGCCTACGCGCAGAACGTGGGCCTGGTGGGACTGACCCGGGTGCGCAGCCGGTGGGTGGTGGCCACCGCGGGCGGCATCCTCGTCCTGCTCGGGCTGCTGCCCAAGCTGGGCGCGGTGGTCGCCGCGATCCCGGCGCCGGTACTGGGCGGCGCGGGGCTGGTGATGTTCGGCACGGTGGCGGCGAGCGGACTGCGCACGCTGGCCACCGTGGACTTCCACGGCACCGCCGACCTGATGGTCGTCGCGGTGTCCCTGGCGGTGGGACTGCTGCCGGTGGGCGTGCCCACGGTGTACGAGCGGTTCCCCGACTGGTTCCGGACGATCATGGACAGCGGTATCAGCGCGGGCTGCGTCACCGCCGTCGCGCTCAATCTGCTCTTCAACCACCTGCCGGGCGGCCGTACTTCGGTGGACGACGGGATGCCCGACGCGGACGCCCTGCCCACCGGGGGTGGTGAGCAGGGCGCGTAGGCCGCCTAGGGAAGCTTCCAGTCGACGGGCTGGGCACCCTGCTGGAGCAAAAGGTCGTTGGCCCTGCTGAAGGGCCGCGAGCCGAAGAATCCTCGATCGGCGGACCTGGGCGAAGGATGCGCCGACTCGATCGCCGGCAGGTTCCCGAGCAGGGGGCGGGCGTTGCGGGCGTCGCGGCCCCAGAGGATCGACACCAACGGCTTGCCGCGCGCGGCCAGGGCGCGTATCGCCTGCTCGGTCACTGCCTCCCAGCCCTTGCCGCGATGCGCAGCGGAGTTGCCGGGTGCCGTGGTCAGCGCCCTGTTGAGCAGCAGCACTCCCTGCCGGGTCCAGGGCGTCAGGTCGCCGTTCGACGGCCGGGGCAGGCCGAGGTCCGACTGGAGCTCCTGGTAGATGTTCTGCAGGCTCTCGGGCAGTCGGCGCACCTCCGCGGCGACGGCGAAGCTGTGGCCGATGGCCATCCCCGGCGTCGGATAGGGGTCCTGCCCGACGATCAGCACCCTCACTTCGTCGAAGGGCTGCTGGAATGCCCGCAGGATGTGCTGTCCGGCCGGCACATAGGTCCGGCCCGCCGCGATCTCCGCCCGTAGGAAGTCACCCATCCCCGCAATGCGTTCGGCGACGGGCGCGAGGGCCTCGGCCCAGCGGGGTTCGACAAGTTCACTCAATGGTCGTGCTGCCACGGGCGTCACCCTACCGGCCCACACCGACACACTCTCACCGGCGGCGAGGCCGCGGGCACCTGTGAACGGCACCGAGGGCGAGCACGTGGTGTGTGCTCGCCCTCGGTCACGCGGTTGCGTGGGTCACCCGGGTGCGGGTCAGCCCTGCGGCAGGACCTGGATGGTCTTGGAGGTCGTGATCGGCGCGAGCGACGCGTCGTCGGTGTAGGGACGCATCGAGTCGTTGGTCACCGTGACGGTCACGGTGCCGGGGTTGAGCGCGGTGAGGATGCGGGTCTGCGGGTCGAGGATGGCGGTCTTGCCCTTGCGGCGGGCGTCGTCGACCGCGTCCTGGCCGGTGCCGACGGCCAGGTTCGACGAACCGGTCCAGTTCACCGACATCGGGTAGCGCAGCGGCACGACACGCGAGCCGGTCGCCACGCCCTGCGGCTGCACGATGCTGCCGGAGATCTGCGCGGTCGTCCCCGCCTGCACGGTGTCGGGGGTGTTGAGGGTGATGGACTGGGCGAAGGCGCGCACGTCGGCCTGGATCCACTGCTGGCGCGCGTTGCGGTGCGAGTCGACGGACCAGTCGACCCAGCCGGTGAAGCCA